>CALHKJ010000527.1 GCA_938033975.1 uncultured Saprospiraceae bacterium
CTGAACATATGCTTCTCTTGCTACCCTTGTCATTGTTAGTGCTTCAAGATAAAGCTGACCTTTAAGCGGATTCAAATCCTTCATGATGTCAAGCACTGTGTCATATCCATGAACAGCTTTATTCTTACATTTAGAGCTTGCTGCTTTTGAAATCAATTCAGGATTAGTCGCTGCAACAAGTTCTTCAGAATAATCTGGACCAGCCAATAAAAATAAATGTAAAGGGTGATCATACAAATACTCAATTGCAAGCAAAATGTTACGCATCACGATTCCCAAAGGAGGGGGTTTGATACCCAGCGCCATTTCAATTGCAAGCGCCGAGGTAGTTGCATGCACACCACCGCATACTCCACATGCTCTACTACTAATGTATGCCGCGTCTCTAGGATCACGTCCTTTCAAGATTATTTCATAACCTCTAAACAAGGTAGCCATTGAGTTGGTCGAAAGTACTTTTCCTTGTTTCAAATCTACCACACTATGAAATGCTAATGCACCCGCAACTCTGGTTACAGGATCGTAATCGACACTTCTTATAAATCCATTCTTTTCCATCAAGCTTTTAAGCTTGTCTTGTTCAACACCAAGATCAACGACCTTATATTCATATGGATTGGCTATATCTTCTTTGAGGTAAGCTTTTCCATTTTCGTCAAATGCTACTGGTAAATTCTTAAAACACATATGCTATTTTTCTTCGTTTTTACTAATTCAAAATTATTTACACCAACTTGAGGACCTTGGCTATTGCCACCAAATGGCCATCTACAGATGCAAGTCCGCCATGAAGTTGTGTAAGTGCTCCGTTTATCGTTCCAAGATTTCCCGCCAGAGGTTCGGAGTCATCTGCTATTTTTTGCAAGCCACCAGCCAAATTCTCCAAATGAGTACCTGCACGTCTCAGTGCTACAATAATCAATATGAGATATACAACCAATACAACTACAACCAATCCTACTATGATTAAAGTCGCTATAAATAATGTTGATGCTGTCATTTTATTTTGCTTTAATTTTAACTGCTCTATCTCCTAAAGCTCCTTTAATTGTGTTCGCATTTTGATCAATTTTACCCGCCACTTCTAGCATTCCTCCGGCAACAGAAATTGTATCATCAAGTGCTTTGATATGCTCTGTGTTTCCTGCTATACCAAGCCCAGCTTCTAACATCTCTTTAAAATATCTTTCAATATTTCTACTTGCCACCCAAGTCCTATGCAAAAGAGTTACAATAAGAGGAAGTAACAAAACTGTTACTACTAATAAGATTACCCAAAGTATTAATACTGCTTGTGACATATTTACGGATTTACTTGTGCAACAACTGCTTCAATGGTTCCTTCTAAATTTTCATTAACTACGACTAAACCATCAGAAGTTTTAATTAGAGCTTCATTAAGTTTTGTTACCTCTGTTGGTTGATGACCTGTTTCTGTTTCTATAGCCCTTAAGCCTAATCTAAGTTTGGCTAAATAACTATCACCTACTCCTCCAATGCTATTAAGAAGTTTTATAATCGACTTCAAATAACTAACAAGAACTACTACCAATAGAACTACAGCTAGGATCGTACAGAGCATTAATAAAATATCCATTTCTAATTATTTCCTTGATCTAAAATACATCTAGGGCAACCTGGACAACCTGATGCATGTTGTTTAATGGCTTCAGAGCCTTTAATAATATTTACAGCTGATTTAAAAATATTACCTACTACTCTGTTTGTAGTGGTAAGAAAAATTGGAATCTGTATAGTATTATTAGCTGTTAGTTTTCCTTGTGTCCAAATTTTTGCTGCAGCACCATCTATACTTTTTGCTGTAGTCTTAATTTGATGCAATAAAAAAGCGACAACGCCTATTACTACTAAGCCAATCACCAACGAAACGATCCAAAGAATTAAATATGCTTCCATAATTTTATTGTTCTGTTTCATGTAAAGCTTCAGCAACCATACCCGCATGTGATTCGATTGCTTTTGCTCCTTCTAATATATCAACGGCAACTTCGTTTGTAGTTTGAAGTCCCCAGATGCTATTTGTATTTTCTTTTATCTGCGTGACTAAGCCGAGTGCTGCGGTAGCAAGTCTTAAAATTCTTCTAGCGGCAAACCAAACCATAATTAGAAGTGCAGCTGCTGCTATGATAAGCACAACTGCAATACCCAGTCCGATATAAAAATTACTATATAATGTTGCTTCGTCCATCTTTAATTTTTCTTTGATCCAGGTTTAGGACTATTTCTAAATTGTAATTTTTCATAAGCAAAATGTGCAATCTTCTGCATAGGTCCAGGTTCTGCAACATGACCCCAACCTGAAGGCACATGTCCATCTTTATTCCATTTCGCTGTCCGATTTTGATAGGTCATTGTCATCTCTCTCAGATTACTGATCAAAGAACCTGTAACTCTAGAAAGTGTTGATGAAACTATGGTACCAGGTGGTGTCGAATAAAATGGAGCAAAACTATCTGGGAATCCTGGCATGGTACAACCTATACAAGGTGCTCCTATATTCATACAACCTCCTTGTCCATTCATTGCTCCTCTCTTATTTATGTTGCATTGAACAACAGGACCCCAACATCCAACTTCTACTAAGCATTCTTTATCTCCGTATTCTTCTGCAAATTTTCCTTCTTCATAAAATCCAGCTCTTGTGCAACCTCTATGTACAGTCTCTCCAAAAAGCCATGAAGGACGTCCTAATTCATCGAACTCTGGCAAAGGTCCAAGTCCATGTAGAAAAAGTAGCACGGCTGCAATTGTTTCAGTTATATTGTCACCCTGTGGAGCACATCCAGGAAGATTAACTACTGGAAGTCCAAGTGCACTTCTATAATCTGCACCTAAAAAATCCATCACACCTTCGGCGTCTGTAGGATTACCCGCAGCAGCCGGAACACCTCCCCATGTGGCACAAGTACCAACTGCAATTACAGCAGCAGCATGACTACTCATTCTAGAAACCCAACTTGACGAGGGGATAGGTTGAGGATTGCCTTCTTCATCTTCATCAGCTCCAAGTCCCGACCAATAACCACCTGTTTCGGCAGCAATTCGTTCATCCATAATAGATCCTTCACAAATCACAACAAATGGATGTTCTAATTCTCCTTTAGCGGCTAGACGAAATGGCTTGATAAATTCTTCGCCTGCAGTAACAGCAAGAACAGGATGATGTAATACAACTTTTGGCATCCCAGGTAAGACTCCTCTAAGAAGGTCTTCTACGGATGGAGAGCTAGCTCCAACAGCTGCAATAGAACAACCATCACAACTTCCTCCAGCTATCCAAAAGGCATGAACCTCTTCTATGTGATTATTCGAAATCTCGGAAATCTGCCCATTTGTTGCTATCATAATATTATTCTTCCTCTTTGGAAATTTACAAAACAATTTAAGTTAAGTCTATTTCAATGAAAATTAAAGTTTGGTATAAACTATAACTTAGAAAATGTTTTCTAAAAATGATTCAACTACAATTTTGGTGATACATGAGGCTTATTCTATTTTGGAATTAGAAAAGTCTTTCTAATTTATAAGTACAGCCATGAAAAATTCAACCAACTTTTTTATTTCAGTCATATTCCTCTTTGGAATAAACAGCTTCCTTTCCGCACAGGTTATAGATTCTACACTTCTTCAAGACATTGAT
>CALHKJ010000528.1 GCA_938033975.1 uncultured Saprospiraceae bacterium
ATTCAGCGCTAATCTTTACAAACCTGTTCTCATCAATTGAAAGAATTGGTGACCACGTCGTAAATATAAATGAATCTGCTGCTGGAGAAATATAAGATAACAACATATCAATAATTACCTAAGAGGATTGATTAACATCAATCCTCTTTTTTTTAGATGACTCTATTCTGCGAAGGAGAAATAATTTTAGCGAATGCTTTACAGCGGTGACCTTTTTTTGTTACTTTTTTTGTGTGGCCTCCACGACGGACCAGAGGCACTCAGGGCAGGCACCCTAAACAAAAAAAGTAAAAAGATTTTTGAAAAAAGTTCAAAGTAATTTAATCAGTCTTCACCAACTTAAAAGAATACAAACCAGTCTCATTCCTAATAGTGGCAAAATACATTCCTGCATGTTCAACTTGTATGAATACTGGGTATGTATCTGCTGTGAATCTTGAAACCAAACTTCCATTAATATCATAAACAGATATCAATGAACTTGTTGAAGATTTTTCTATTTCATCTAAGATAAATTCACTACTACTTGGATTAGGATAGAGCTCATATAATTGTTTCCTTTCAATGATGTTCTTGTTTGAAACAGGGAGTTGCTCAAGCAAAATATTCTCAGTTGTGTTGGTTTTTATACCAGCATTAAAATCGAAATAAATGGTAGCACTATTGTAAATAGCTGTTTCTGATTGAATATCCTCTTTGGCTTTTATTTTAAACTTGACAAATCCATTACTGCCCTCTTCATCCGCATCTGCAAAGGGTAAATTAATATCGTCAAAATTAAAAATTACAACATTGCCATCTACAATTGTGGTCGCTACTTCATGACTGTAGCTCACTATCTCCAAACTGCTCACATCCAGATTGTGATCTAGCGTATCAATTAGTACCACCTTTTTTGCGGGATAGTTACCTAAATTTTGAAAGCGAATTGTATACTCTAAGGCATCTTCAATTAAAGACAAACTATCTATGAATTGACCAGTAGATCTCGATAGCTTATCATTGGGATCATAGGAACACAGTAATTCTTCTTCTAAAGATTTTTCTTTATTGATCTGCAAGTCTTCTGATTGCAAAGTAACATTAGCAGTAAAGAATTCACCCAATAAATTTTCATCTGGAGTTGATAAGTTTACCTTAAATACTTTCGTTTCTGTATATCTTAAGTCTTCAAAATCCCATTCCAAAGTAGTTGCATTTATTTGTTCAGGGCTGAAATTAGCACCAACAAAATTAAATGCATCTTCGAAATTAAATCTAACAGTACCTGATTGTTGTTCAATACCCAAATTTTTCACTGTAATCCAATATCTTGTTATACCATTACAAATCAATTGACTTGAAACCAAATCAACAGACATATCAGACTCAAGATCATCATTGAATAAAGCAAAGTCCAAATTGGTTATATCTGTTCCTGTGAAGTTATAGTCTAACATACTTGGAGTGACTGGCTGCCAATCTTCATCTGGCGTATTTTCTACACTAGAAACTGAAGCATTAAACAAACCAAAAGCATAGCCTCCTGCAGAATTTGTATAACTCACCTCATCATTGGCTCTATGAATTATTCTTTGATTTGCCAATCTCACATCTTCAGCTGGATCGAAAATACCATTTTGGCTATGATCATAAAATGCTATACCTCCTATCTTATTTTTTGCATCAGAAAATCTCTCACGCATTCTAAGTACACCCCTACTGGTGATCAACCAATTATTTCCATTCTTCCCAACATGTATACTCTTAACCGTATTATGACCTAATGGAGCAGAATAAACATCAAAGGTCTCAAAGGTCAATCCATTGTATCTAAACATACCTTTTTTTACAGAACCAATCAATAAATTATTATTTTGATCCATCTCTAAAGCTCGTGGGTAATATGAACCAAAATCAAAAGGAATCAAATCCCAATCTTGACCATCAAATTTGACCAAGCCATCATCATAAAATGTCCACAGATGGTTCTCATGGTCAAGCAATAAAGGCAATCTTGCACCATCTCCAAAAGGATGCTCTTCTTGTTTATATGTAGTCCAAACACCATCTTTTAGTTGATGCAAATCTGAACAATGCATCCACACTTCTTTATCTTTACCAACAGCCATGTTGTAGCAAGAAGGAGAATCTTCTATGACAGTCTCAACATTATTTGTATCAATAAGAACCAAGCCTATCCCAGTAGATAAATAAGCAGTTCCTTCATCATCAAATTCTATTTGGCGGATTTCATAATCCGTATCTCTAAAGTTATAAACTCCATCCTTCACTGTTAGAATTTCTCCATTAGAAAAGTTTGTATTAAACCAAAGTTCACAAGTAATTGGATTTAATGCTGCGTCAGAACCGGAATCAGATTGCAGATTTCCCATTCCATTTTCTTCAAATCTAAAAGTAGACCAATTTGCTCCATCATATTTACTTATACCATACAAGAGTAAGATATAAATATTACCCTCACAATCTTCTTCGATTTCATAATTAAAGCTGTTGCTTTCGATGGTAGATAGGTGTGTATTATAACTTGTTACATTATTGGAGTTAAGCTTATATGTGTTCACCAAATTCCTAGGATTCCTTAACCACATATTATCATTTTGGTCAAAGGCGACCAAAGAATAGTCATTTGAAATATCTTGAAGATCAATCCCTAGATCTTCATAGCTAATATTTTCAATTTCAGTTCCACTACCACTAATCTTTATAAAAGATGGAATATCAAATTCTCTTCCTACCGGGAACCATAAATTTCCGTCCTTGTCTTTCTGAAATGAATAGGCATTCGATGGATAATAATCCTCATACAATATTTCTGAAGAATCATTTCCAATTCTATTAATTCTCACCCTTTCATAATCTGTAAAAGTAATTGAATGCGCAATTAATAGATTTCCATTTTCATCTATGGTGGTGCCTCTTCTATTTAAGGAAAAATCATCCTCTAATTCTCTTGCAATTTGTCCATCGAACGAATACAAAAACCTATCACCAAGTACATCAGTTTTTGACCCCACATAAATCTGTTCATCAGATGACAATTCAAAGAAAGCTACATTCTCTCCAAAAAAGGAATTATAATTTTTAAGCTCACCTTCTTTATACGAATAAAGTTCTTGGCCCAAACCATCAAAAATACTTAAATCAATAGTTCGTATAAACCAAATTGTTCCTTCTTCTGATACTCTTAAATTCCACAAAAGCAATTCCCCTTCAAAAGGTAAATCAATTTTACGCCACCTAAGGTCATCAAAGCTATATAAACCATAATTGGTTGTAATCCACTTTACATTATCCTTGTCAATTACCAAATCAACTACTCGTATCCCTTCAAAACCACTGTTTACAGGATTATAGTGACTGACCTCATCAGTGATGTGATCAATTCTTACCAAACCGCCATCAGTCGCGACCCACATTGCATGTTCACCTGAAACATAATCATATGCAGTGGCATCCTTTGAGAAGAGCTCGTAATCAATTTGGGAATATCCTGAAGCTGATAAGAATAAAAAAAGAAATAGAAGTTGGTTGATTTTATTCATTATTGCTTGATTTTAATAATAACGAATTTAAGCAATAAAACGCTTCAATAATTGAAAGCAATTCTAGAGCTAGAGATGTTGGATATAATAGTCTGCAAGTCTAGCATCTGGCAGTCTGGCGTCTACCCTAATCAAACAATATCCACCTAACCCCAAAACGAATTAAAGCATTCCACTGGGCATGGTTTTGAGCATGATAATTTACTCCTGGCACAAACAAATCTAAAGCATTATCGTATGCAACGAATACTCTAAAACTTTCTACTTGACCAGCTATAAAGAAATCTAAATTTTTAAACCATGGCAGGGACTCATCAATTGGGTGAAATACTCCATTGATAGGATTAAAAGCTAAACCGTCATCCTGAAGAAACTGACTAAATGTAGCTCCAACTTTAAGTTTTAGTGCTTCTGAAAATAATGGGAACTGCACATACAATTTGTGCTTACTCAATAAAGTAGGTAAATTCCATAGGTTGTTATTAAAGACTTGGTAATGTACCATGTGATCAGACTGAATCCATCTCC
>CALHKJ010000529.1 GCA_938033975.1 uncultured Saprospiraceae bacterium
ACAGAAGTTGAGAATAGATCAGGAGCTTCATTCGAAATGAAGACTAAATCTACAATCTTAGACAATGGTAATACTCAGATTGAGTTTATATCAGAATCTTCAACTGATCTTGTTGGTGCACAATTTAGTTTGTCATTAGGAAATGCAGAGTTGGAAAATGTTGAAGCAGGAGTTATGCAACTTGCTGACTACAACTTTACCCTTGCAGATAATGAATTACTTGTTAGTTACGATGAAGTAAATGGTCTGAATGTATCAGAAGGACAGGTGCTATTTACACTTGAATTGTCAAGTGCAGAAGTATTGCAACTTACTGAAACAGTTAGATCAGAAGTATACTTAGAAGAAGGTGGAGCAATAGAGACAGTAAATATTGAGCTACAAGGAGCTATTGAGAATGTAACTGCAGAGTTTGCAGTATATCAAAACACTCCAAACCCGTTTAGCGATGAAACTACAATAGCATTTGAATTGCCAACTGCTGATGAAGTCTTTATTCAAATTTTTGATAACAGTGGTAAAGTCCTTTATGCTAAAACTGAAACCTTTAAGAGGGGATACAACGAGATTTCAGTAGCACAAAATGAATTAGAAACAACGGGCATACTCTATTATCAAATATCTACCAACTCACATATTGCTACACGTAAAATGATTGTACTAAAGTAATTATATAAAAAATTAAAAATAGTGAGTCCTACTTTTTGAAGTAGAGTAGGACTCATTTTAAAAGATTTATTCGCAAACTCTGATTAAAAAAAAACAATGAAACAAGCTTTATTAAGTTTATTTTCATTCAATTCGACCATGAACGCCAAATTGATGATGTCTACATTATTCGCCATGGCTTTCTGTATTCAAATGAATGCTCAGGTTGACTGTACTGAAGTTGAGGATCTTATCCTTGCTTGCAATGGAAATATAAATGTCGCTTTAAACTCAGAATGTGAAGCCGAAATTACTTTGGCTATGATTCTGGCTGGAGAGCCTTATAATAACCCAAATTATCCAAGTCTTACAGAAGATGCTTTTGAACTAGTCGTGATGGCCAATGGAAACATTGTTCCGTCAACTGGTTCTGGAACTACATTCTTAGGAAACCAACACCTAAATGCAACTATTACTGCAAGCGTGTCTGTTCCTGATTGTGGCATCCTATGTTGGGGTAATATAACATTGGAAGACAAATCTGAAGCAGTATTAGATAATTGTGATGATATGGAAATATCATGCGCAGAATTCGAATCTGGTGCTTCTCAAAACAATAGACCAACTTTTGATGGTAATTGTACCATAACAATGGGTGAATTAACTTTTGAAGATGATACCCTAGGTACAATGTGCCTGAATGGTTATGCTGTAACAATAGAAAGAACTTGGACCGCATTAGATGATGATGGTGCATTCTTAGCTACTTGTTCTCAGTTAATCAATGTATTGAGAATGGATGTTAATAACATCGTATTCCCAGAAGATTTCATTTATGATTATACACAGAATGATGATTGTGAAGTCTTTACAGATGAATATCTAGTTCCATTGAGAACAGGTGAGCCGACAGGAATACAATGTCCTAATATCATGTACTTCTACAATGACCAAGATTTTGAGCTTTGTGGAGCTAGTAGAAAGATACTTAGAACTTGGACTGTCATTGATTGGTGTACTGGAGATACTAGAGAAGATGGACAAATAATCAAAGTAGTGGATGATGAGCCTGTAATTAAAGTTTGTCCTCCTGATACATTGATGTTCCCTGCAACTGCTGGGAAGTGTCTTGCGCAAATTAACCTAGATCCATTTGCATTAGCACATGGAATAGGACAAATACAAAATAATGTTGTTGAATGTTCCGACTTCGAAATTTTTGTTGAGTGGTTGCCAGCAGTGCCTGGAACTGATCAGCCTGCCGAAGATGGTGAATATTCAGACAACGGAATTACTATGGAAGCTGACGGTACGTATAGCTTGCCAATGATACCTGAAGGTCTTGCATGGGTTAGATATAGATTTATCGATGCCTGTGGTAACGCTTCTCCAATTACCAATCCTGGGGTAGGAACTGATGATTCAGGTTCTTGCTATTTCGAAGTTCAAGTTATTGATACTCTGCCTCCAACTGCTATATGTGAAGGATTTACAAAAGTGACTTTGGATCAATCAGGATTTATTGAAGTACCTGCTGAATCATTTGATGACAATAGTTTTGACGTCTGTGGTGAAGTTGTTGATTTCGAAGTGAAGCTATTGGATCCAGTTGCTTGTTCAGATTTTGAAGATGACCTTAACTATGGTCCTTCTGTACGTTTCTGTTGCGCAAATCTTGGTGATACTCTGTCTGTAATGTTGAAGGTTATTGATGACACGGGCAGATACAGCGAGTGCGAAGCAAGAGTTTGTATAGCTGGTATGGATGATGCAACATTTGGTGTTGAATGTCCAGATGATATAGAAAGAGATTGTGGTTTTGATTATGAAGGTCATAACTATGGTGATGTTACTTTTTCCTCAGACGTTGATGTTTGTGGAATGGATGGCACACCTGAAGTAACTGGGGTTGATTTCGATACTTCAGGATTAGATCTTTGCGGTGTTGGTATAGTAAGAAGAGTAGTAAGTGTAGAATTGCCAGATGGGACTACTACAACTTGTACATCTTTCATTACCTTGACGCAGAACAACCCATTGACTGTTGATGATATATCTATAGATGATAATCTTTCTGTTGATGGTTGTGGAACTCAATTCACAGGCTTAGAGCCTGAAGTAATTGGTGGATTCCCAGTGGTAAGCAATGCTGATGTTTGCGTAAGCTTAACAATGGACTATGAAGATGCATTGTTAACGACAGGACCTGCATCTGATGCTTGCAGCAAAATCAAAAGAACTTGGACTGTGATCGATTGGTGTACTTATGAGGCAAACAATGGCTTTGATGGTTTA
>CALHKJ010000530.1 GCA_938033975.1 uncultured Saprospiraceae bacterium
TGCTTCATACCAGGCCTGATAAGATCCTTTTTCTACACTAATTATGGTATTATCTATTACACTATATCCTGCAGGTGGAATTATTCTCCATGTAGGATAGGCATCGCAAAAGTCATGTAAATGCTCTGGTTCAGGCATCACTACATTAGCAATACAATCCCATGGCTCTACACTTACAGTGATATCAGGATTACCTAAAACTGGTGGCTCCTTGTCCTTACTAGAAATATTTTGAACAAAGGTCAAACTCTCACCTGAACACCAATCCAATAGGTTCCAAGTCCTGGCTATAACTTTTCCTCCATTGCATCCTTCTCCACATGCATCAGCTCCCTGATCGGAATACACAGCGTACAAGTTGCCTAAATTATTAACTACAGGCTTTGGATGAAATCTCTCCCAGCCTTGCACTACAGCATATGGGTAAGCATAAGGAATACCTTCATTATATTCTACAATTGAAGGGGTTTGATTAAAATCATCATTTTCAATTCCTTCAGGTCTTGAAGGGGTATCAAGATCATAATGCGCAGCAATAGATTCTGGAGTTAAATCAGAACCACATGGCATTTCAACCTCTTTCTCTGGGGTGTAATAAGCTGCAACTCCATTGTTACTATATGCAATAAAAATATCAGCATGACTGTCCCAAGCACCATTTTCAGTTGTTCCACTTGAGTACAAATCCACTTGCTTAAATAGAAAGGTTTGCTGACAATCAATAATTTGAACTTGACCATCATAATCAAGGTAAGAATATGAGATTGTTCTTACGACCGAAGTAGGTGCACAATCATCACCACTTGGAAATATTTGTATACTTACATCAGCATCATCAAATGCTGTACAATTGTCAACAGGGGTTGCTCCGTTTATGGAAGGTAATACTTGGTTAGTTATATCAGAAGCCTCTAAAATTTCCAAATCCCAAATATCATAACTATAAAAAACGCAATCTGGGTTTTCGATTAAATTTCCTGTACCATCATCCATGTATGGAGTTTCGCAATCACAGTTAAAGTTTGCTGGTGCTATCTTATCTTCAATACACATATTGCCCCAACAAGTATTGCCAGAACAAACATCAATTACTTCGTAGATAACACATTCACCAGCAAAGGATCCAATATCTTCTAAAGGAATAATATTATCAAATTGATCCTTTAGGACATAGGTAAAAAATTGAGGATCAAGCTGTGAATCTAGAAATAGACCAACTGATAAATTACTCAAAGAGCAATTTTCATCAAGACTAACATTTAAATCACCTTTGCATGATAGATTTTGTCCTGAGTCGACACTAACATAGTTGGTAATTGTATTACTACAACCATTTGCATCAGTGTAAGAATAAACAACAGGGTGTTGACCGCTACCAGTAAGAGATGGATCAAAGTAAACTCCATCAATGACACCAGTTCCGGCAAACAATCCTCCAGCTGGACTTGCTACTAATTCTATTGGATCTGAATCAATACAGCTTACATCTGCAGGTTCAAATGCTAATTCAGGTGGAGATAATACAGTCACTACTACTGTTGTACTTGCTTCGCAATTGTTACCATCTACTACTGTAACAGAATATGTCCCAGCATCATTTGAATCAACATTATAAATGCTAAGAAAATTGGATCCACCTATCAAGCCATTTGGGCCAGACCAACTATAAGTAATTGGCGTAGCAGCGTCAGTTAGCTCTGGATAAAGCGCCAAATTTGCTCCGCTACACAACTCAACATCATTAAGTTGAATACCGGAAACACAAAGAGGAGCTGCATCATAAGAAGAGCTAGGCAGTTCTTCATTCGAGCTGGAAGCTGTAAGGTTTAAAGCAGCCATTAGGCAAAATACAAATGCAAAGCATTTGGATGGCTGTAGTTTGTTGATAACATTGACATATGTATGTCTTGTACCAACGAGTGGTTTATCACTGTGCATAGTGATTAAGTTTTGGTTATTAAATCAAGTTTGATTTCACACCTTGAATGTTCAGATACCTGCCGGGGAGACAGATTTTAGACAATGTGTAAAAAGCAATTTGGGTACTTTAAATTGAATATGGATGTAAATCTAACTATTGGTAATGATAAAAAAGAATGGACAAAAACTGATCACTACCCTCAGGCACTAAGTTTTTAGAATCATAAAAATTATATAAATAAATTCCTATGCATGTAATAACAGATTACTAATCTGTTAAACATTAATATTGTTTTTAATATCAAACATATAAGTCAAAAAAATATCTAAAAAATTTAATAAAAAAATAAAAGCCCTCCATTCTAATGAATGGAGGGCTTTGAGGAATTTGGGTTCTTATACTCCCTTTAAAGGGAAATAAACTATATCTGTGTCAAACACAGACTTAAATCAATAATTACAATTTATTGATCATTCTAAGATGATCATCTTTTTAGTTGCAGTGAAATCTCCACAATCTAACTTATAGTATAGAACATTGCTAGCACCTACCAAATCAGTCTTATTAAGTAAGATTGAGTGTTGTCCTGAAGCTAAGTTTGCAGTTGTCTTGTAAACTTGTTTTCCTGTCACATCAAAAACTGTCAAACTAGTTAAGCCTCCAGCAGCTAAGCTAAAGTTAACAGCAGTTTGCTCTTTAAATGGATTAGGTTCATTTTGACCTAAAACATTGTCAAACTCACCATCAACACCTTTGATATCTATGTTTAGAATGTCAAGGTTTTCACCAGCGTAAGCTTCAGATCTTGCTATTCTATCAGAAATTAATACTTGAGCATCAGTTTTTACTGTCAGGCTGAATAAATCTTGCTTGCTTGAAATCGCTTTACTAGCATTCCAACTCATGACTAAAGCTCCATTCACAACTGATACATTTGTTTCATCAATAGTTAAAGATCCTGAGTTTATATCAATCAATTCAGTAACTCCTTCAAGAGTAAATTGGAAACCATGTACATCATTAAAGTTATCAGAACTAAATGTCAAGCTTGCATGACCATTTGCTGCTATTTCTTCAATATTGAAATCTAAGGTTTTACTACTTCTTGTTTCTGTGTTTTGCTCACTTGCAAATCCTGCTACAGCTGTTCCATTAACATCTGCAATTTTAATTGCTGTGAAGTTTTGATCCATTTGATCTTGGGTCAAACCAACAACCATAGTTTCATCATCCATATTTGGATTTACCAGTTTCCAACTAACGTTGTCTGGAAATTCTGAATAAATACCTAAGATTAATTTTCTGATTTGAATCAAATCAACTGCCGAAATATTTCCATCATTAGACGCATCTGCAGCTATAAGGTCAAAGGCATTATCTAATTCTGAAATATTCAAGATGTGTTGCTGAATTAAAACTATATCTAGTGTAGTTACACCATTCAACCATTCATCATTCTTTTCACCAGAAATCATATAATCATTAGCCATTGGGTTGTATTCAAACATATACTCCCCATTGTCTGTAGTTTCAGTTGAGTATGGATATCCAGGTTGATCTGAAGTTGCTAACATTGTAACACCAGCTAAACCAGATCCATCTTGAGTTGCTACTCTTCCTGCAATATTTGCAGTTGCATCTCCTCCATTGTCAACCAATTTAAGGTTTACTGAAGCAAAATCTGTGTTTCCACATAAATCCCAAACATAAACTGGCACTTGTACAAAACCATCTGTAGCAGCTTCCAAATCAGATTGAGTAAATACCCTTGCTGGTTCTTCTCCTTCGGCATCGAAAGAAAATGCTAAGAAATCTTCTGGTGTACAATTATCAAAACTTCCCGCATCAAAATCATTAGCCCATAATTCTACTTGTCCATTTTGCATCAATGCTGTGCTTAGGTTAACCATATATGGAGTTGGAGCTTTTTTATCTTCAATAGTGAAGATGCTTGAACCTGATGTTTCGTTTCCACACCCATCAAGAACAGTCCAACTGACTCTATGATTAGAACTACAACCATTTGGCAAACCATCTGGTAGTGCAATATATACTGATTCTCCTGCAGCACCTCCTGTTGGTGGCAAGTAGAAAGCATCTCCAGCTGGAATAAATGAACTATAATTATAATCAATATCCCAATCAGAATTCATATCAATTGAAACTCTCCATTTAAGCCACTCACTAGCACAATCTCCATTGTCTGTTGCTGAAGCATGAATCACAAGATCTTCACCAACACAATTTGCATTTACAGCAAAACAAGTATCCTGAGTTGTAAGTACTGGCTTTTCTGTATCAATTAATTTAATAGTTTGAGTGTGAGTATAGTAACCTGGGACAAAGCCGTCATCCTCATCCTCCTCAAGATCATTCAAGTCAGAATCTTCTGCATCATAATCACACCAGTTGATTACTGTCCAGTGATTTAAAATTGTATAACAAGCTCCAGCCTCAAAGTAGAATGTGTCACTCTCTAAGCTTGTACCAGAAAGTTCACATATATTTTGAGAATAAGTAGGTTCGTTATATGAAGGCTCAAGGCAATTAATTGTTTCGTTATCTGGCCATTCAATATCCAATGTTCCATCTTCAGTATCTCTCATGATAATCCATTGTGTACAATTCTGACCACCGCAGTTCCAAGTTCTTTGAATTGCTCCTCTTCTACAGCTTGGATTATATGCAGGAATCGATTCTCCAACAAATGGTGC
>CALHKJ010000531.1 GCA_938033975.1 uncultured Saprospiraceae bacterium
CCTTATGCTGTGTATGGAATAGATAAAGACAAGGAAGGGAACATTTGGATTGGAACAGAGACTGCCGGTGCATTTCGTTATGATGGTCATTCATTTCTTTGGTTTGGAGAAAGCGAGTTGTCCACACTACCTGACGGTAGAGTTCCTGCAGTGCGTTCGATGATTCAAGATAAAGATGGATATTTCTGGTTGAGTAATTTCTATAGTAAATACAAACCCAATCCATTGATGACCAAAGGATATGAAAAGATAAAAGCAGTAGATTTTCCAGAAGATATTGATCAAGATAAAATTCGCTACTTCAATTCTGGCCTTGCAGATAAAGAAGGAAACTTGTGGATGACTACTTATGGAGGTGGAGTTTGGAAATACGATGGTGAAAAATTGACCAATCAAGAAATCAACAATGGTAAAGAAGATGTTTTACTAGTGAGTATCTTCCAAGATAAAGATGGAGTGATTTGGTTGGGGACGAATAATGATGGAGTTTATAGATTGGAAGGCGAGGTGTTTGTGAAGGTTGATATTTGATGTTTGATGTTTGATTAAATTTGATTGATGGCAGAGGATAAACCAAGGCTGGCGAGATTGACGGCGATCATGACGCAATTGCAATCTAAGAGGATTGTGACTGCTCGGGAGATTGCTGAAAAACATAAGGTAAGTATCCGTACTGTGTATCGAGATATTAGAACCTTAGAAAAATCTGGAATTCCTATCGTAACTGAGGAGGGAAAAGGATACTCGATTATGGATGGCTACAAACTACCTCCAGTGATGTTTACTGAGGAGGAAGCCAATGCATTGATTACTGCGGAACAAATCATTGCTTTAAATAAGGACAAGTCTCTGACTGATCAATATAAAAGTGCCATAGAAAAAATAAAGTCGGTATTGAAGCTTACGCAAAAGAATAAATCTGAGCTACTAAGCGAGCGACTACAAATACGCACCAATGCAGAGAAAGGCAAAACCAGTGTTCATTTGATTCAACTGCAATCCGCTATTACAAATTATAAATTGGTTGATATCGATTATCTCTCTTTAACAAACAAAGAAAGCAAGAGAACCATTGAGCCTTTTGCCCTACTCCACACGCAAGATAATTGGGTTTTGATCGCTTATTGTAGACTGAGAAAAGACTTTAGAGCTTTTCGATTGGATTGTATACAGCGCATTACCATACAAAGTTCAGGCTTTGAGCCACACAAAATGACCCTCCAAGAATACTTTGAAGAAAAAAGAAAAATCTGGGAAAACACCCCTGACATACCCTTGTCATAGACCGGTCCTACATTTGTATTAAACAAAAATAATTATTATGAAAAATGTAACAATTGAACCATTCAAAGTAATCGGAATCGGAGTCACAACTACAAATGAAAACGGACAATCAGCTCAAGACATCGGCCAACTTTGGGGTAAATTTATGGCTGAAGGGATTGCAGATCAAATCCCAAACAAGATTGATTCAAATGTTTTTTCCATCTACACAAATTACCAAGGTGATCATACTCAACCCTATGATACAATCTTAGGATGTAAGGTAGATTCACTAACGGATATTCCTGAAGGCATGGTAGGACAAGCTTTTGATGGCGGCACTTACCGTAAATTTGTCTCGAAAGGTGACCTAACAAAAGGTGTTCTTTTTGGTACTTGGTCAGAAATCCACGAGCAACCACTGGATCGAGTTTATACTGCTGACTTTGAATTGTATGGGGAAAAAGCAATGAATCCTACTGACGCTGAAGTGGAGGTATTTGTAGGAATTAAAAACTAAAAGCCATGGGAAAACTGAAAATAAAAACAGACCCGGCCTTCGAAGCTAAAATGATAAATTACCCCGACTTTGTTCGGGGTAATATGAAGGCCTTGAGAAAATTGGTCATCGAGACAGCAAAGGAAAATCCTGAGATTGAAAATTTAGAAGAAACTTTAAAATGGGGCGAACCAAGTTTTGTGTGCAAACAAGGAAGCACACTAAGAATGGATTGGAAGGAAAAAACACCAGACCAATATCAGATGTATTTTAAATGTACTAGCCGTCTGGTAGAAACTTTCAAACACGTATACGGTGACTTCTTTGAATACGAAAAAAGTAGAGCCATCATTTTCCAGATGGACCAGAAAATTCCGAAGAAAGAATTGAAGAAGTGTATCAGGGCGACGCTCATGTATCACAAGGTGAAGGATGATGTTACATTGGGGATTTAGGATCTAGGATTTAGGATTTAGGATCAAGGAATTAAGATGAAAGACTTGGGATCTTAAAATTCTTTTACTGCTCTAAGAAATACAAGTGAAGAGCCTGTCCCAATAGCATCAAAGCGCTCGCCGGCATTGATTGCCCAAAAGAATTCTGCAGAGGATTCTGATGAGGTCCAATAATAATCGAAGTCGGTAAACAAAAGTAAAACATTTAAGTTTTGATCTACCAGCCAGATTTCTTCCATGGAAGGCAGGAACCACTCTGGACCTAAATCTCTACACAGTTTGGCCGCACCATTTTCTAAATCGTCACAATGGGCAAGAATTGCATCTGTGTTGAACTTACCCTGCCCCAGTCTACCACTAGAACTAAATGAACCCGGATTGGCATTGGAGTAACTTGCATTCGCAATTTCTTCAATATCACCGTCCCTACATTCGCCATCTGCATCCGTAGATATATTTACTGAAGATACAACCATTCCTTCGGCATCAGGCAAACGATCCTCAAGGTCAACATAGAAAATAATTCCATCAGCATAATTGAGTCCATCTATTTCTTCGAGTGGGATTCCTTCAATAGCAAGCATAAGTGGTGTCATCAATCCTTCATCCAAAAGAAACTGAAGTTGGTCGGGATCGACATTTTCACATGATTCACCGATAAAACCAGTTGGGCAATCACAGTTTCCTTCATCACATACCCCTCCATTCATACACTCCACATTTTGGGTAATACACAGATCTTCAATGTCACACTGCGGTCCAGAAAATCCATCGGGGCAATTGCAGTTGCCTTCTATGCAAGTACCCCCGTTGTTGCAGGTGATGT
>CALHKJ010000532.1 GCA_938033975.1 uncultured Saprospiraceae bacterium
TGGAATCAATTCACCTTCTCCGTTTGCAAGGTCAATCACATCATCTGCTGCAACTGAGAAAACTGCAAGTGAGAAGTCTTCATTTATAAAGTAGGTATTGAACTCCATCTTGCCGGTCAAGGCATTTGTTTCATCACTGAATGCCTGTGCCTTAATGACGGTAGTTTGATTTATTTCAATCGGCTCAGAATAAATTGGGGAATTGTTGGTTGGATTGGTTCCGTCCAAGGTATATCTGATAACAGCGTTTTCTTCATTATTGCTTATGCTAACTGTTATGGCTTCATCGTAGAATCCAGGTTCCACATCCATTGATGGGCTTTCTGTGTATTTTGCATAAAATAGATTGCCATCATTGGATGATTCAAAACTCGGAGTGGTACAAATTCCCCATACTTCTGAACCATCTGTAATTCTAGCTCTTGAATGTTCTACTAGGGTAAGTTGGAGTTTGTAAGATTCAATAATATTTTCATCAGGAGAACTTAGAACTACAAATTCATTGTCGTTGGTTTGCGTCAACTTGAAGTTGGTATGATATTCTCCATTTCTTGCCTCATCTCTTCCAGAGCACAGAAAAACAAGATGTCCATTTGCTGGAATTATTGTTCCTTCTGGTATGGACCATTTTGTTGGATTTGATTCCTTATCGGACAGAAAGTAACCTCCAATGTTTAGATCAGCATCGCTAGTATTGTATAATTCAATCCAGTCCTCAGTTTTTAAATAGCTATCTCTAAAACTATTTAGATTGGAGGCAGAGTATTCATTGATTACTACTTGTGAAAAGAGGCTTATTGATAAGCAACAAAAAGCAAGAAAAGTTATTGGTTTTTTCAATGGACGATGAGTTTAAAGAAAGTGATTGCGAGTTTAGATTGCACTTTAAGATATACACTTTGAATGTGCTTCCCAATTATAGATTTGGTAAGTTATACCAAGCGTTGCATTAATTATACAAAAAGTTGAGCATTAGCGTAACCGAGACAATTGCAAAGTATTAACTGGGCAAAAAAAAAGACTGACATCGCTGCCAGTCTCTCTTCGTTCATGTGATCGTTTTGTTTTGATTGATGTTTTAATAGTCAAAAGCTTGGTTTTCTATTGAAGCTTTGATCACAAGATTATGGTATTCTTCTGAAGTTAATCCATCTAAGCAATAATCAATTGGATTGACGTGCTTTCCATTTATTCTAACCTCGTAATGAAGGTGCGGTGCTGTACTTAATCCAGTATTTCCTACAGTACCTATTTGTTGGCCCTTAATTACTTTTTCTCCTTTTTTTACATGCACTTCAGCCATGTGAGCATAAAGTGTTTCATATCCAAAGCCATGATCAATTACTACATTGTTGCCATAACTTCTGCTCTTTGTTACTTTTTTGATTGTACCATTACCAGTTGCTTGAATTGGTGTGCCTTCTGGAGCGGTGAAGTCAATTCCTTTATGGATTTTCTTTACCTTATGTACCGGATGGATTCTTATTCCATATCCTGAAAGATGTCTGATATTTCTTGCCAATTTATCTTCTTGAACTGGCTTGATTGAAGGAATGGAGGTAAGCTTTTCTTCTCTTTCTACTGCAAGGCTATATATTGTATCAAGTGACTTTCTTTGAATATCCATTTGAGATTTCAATTTGGCCAATCTATCTTTTGTACTTGTAATTAATTCAGTGTTTGAAGAGTACTTAGTGATGTACATATATTTGTCAGATCCTCCTGTACCACCTTCCCAGATGTTTTCATCTATTGGGTTCAATCCAAAAATTAACCTATTTACTTCAGCATCTTTAGATTTTAAATCATTTAAATCTTTGGCTAAAACATCGAATTCATTTGTAATCGAAGCAAAATGATGTTCCATTTGCTCTAATTCTTTGGATAAAACTTTTTCTTTTGGAGATGGGAAGTACTTATTGGCTAAAGAAGAAATGATAAATGCAACTATGACTGATATAACAGCCAAGGCTGCTAATCTAGCAAGCTTTTGCTTAGGGCTTGCCTTCAGTTTTTCAAACTGTAATGTTTTTTCGTTGTAGATATACTTTTCCCGACTCATAGAGTAGAATACTAAAAAATTATATTGCTACTTTTGCCGGAGCAGTCATAGCGGTTTGTAGTGGGAATTACAATGGTGGCAAATGTAATGGACTGAAAATGAACTGCCAAGAATATCATGATAAATTTTTAGCATATATATTAAGTTTTATGATAAGTAAGACTGTGAAAATCAGAGTGTTTGGCGTCAATTTTTCCAGACAATCATTTAAATATAAATAACAAGACAAAACATATTTAAATATATTTAATATTTAAATAACTAACAACCAGCGAAATGGATGCGAAGAAGATAAGATCAACGTTTTTTGAATATTTTGAAAGTAAAGGACATAAAATTGTGGAATCAGCCCCAATTGTGTTGAAGAATGACCCTACTTTGATGTTTACCAATGCTGGAATGGTGCAGTTTAAAGATTACTTCTTGGGCACAAAAACCCCAGAAACGAGAAGAATTGCAGATACTCAAAAATGTTTGAGGGTATCAGGTAAGCATAATGACCTAGAAGAAGTTGGAAGAGACAGTTACCACCATACCATGTTTGAGATGTTGGGAAACTGGTCATTTGGCGATTATTTCAAGGAAGAAGCGATTGCTTATGCATGGGAGCTTTTGACGGAAGTCTATGGAATAGAAAAAGATAGATTGTATATCACGGTATTTGGTGGAGACTCCAATGAGGGTTTAGGTAGAGATGATGAGGCAGCCGATTTTTGGAAAAAGTGGGTACCTGAAGATCGAATATTGTACTTCGGAAAGAAGGATAACTTCTGGGAGATGGGAGATACGGGGCCATGTGGTCCTTGTTCGGAAATTCATGTTGACCTTCGACCTGAGGATGTAAGAGCAAAGGGTGGTGCGCACGAGTTAGTGAATATGGATGATCCTTTGGTTGTTGAAATCTGGAACCTGGTCTTCATTCAATTCAACAGAAAATCAAATGGAAGTCTTGATGATCTTCCAGAGAAGCACATTGATACGGGTATGGGTTTTGAAAGATTGGCGATGACGATGCAAGCCAAATCTGCAAATTACGATACTGATATTTTCTCACCATTTATCAAGGCTATTGAGGATAAGACTGGTATTCAATATACTGGCAAATATGATGATAGTTCTAAGACAGACATTGCTATGCGTGTTTTGGTAGATCATATTAGAGCGGTGAGTTTTACAATTGCAGATGGTGAGTTACCTTCCAACACAGGAGCGGGCTATGTCATTCGTCGTATATTAAGAAGAGCGGTTCGATATT
>CALHKJ010000533.1 GCA_938033975.1 uncultured Saprospiraceae bacterium
CATCCTGATGATATTGAATTAGGCTGCGGAGGCACGATTGCTCATCATTTAAAACTAGGAAAAACTGTTGCCTTAGTTGATCTTACTCAAGGTGAATTAGGCTCTCGAGGTAGTGCTAGTTTGCGACTTCAAGAAGCAGAAAAGGCCAAAAATTTCTTTGGAATTAAACACAGAGAAAACTTAGGAATGGCCGACGGTTTTTTCGAACATAATCAAACCAATCTCATAAAAATAATTGAGATGGTCAGAAAGTATCAACCCGAGATTGTATTAGCTAATGCAAAATCCGATCGACACCCTGATCATGGAAGAGCAGCAAAATTAACATCTGAAGCATGCTTCCTTTCTGGCTTGTTAAAAGTGGAAACCACACTTGATGGGAAAAAGCAGGATAAATGGAGGCCTAAAGCCGTCTATCACTATATTCAAGATCACAATTTAAAACCTGATATGGTTGTTGATATTTCTGACTCAATAGAAGATAAGATGGGAGCCATCATGTGCTTTTCTTCACAATTTTATGATCCCAAAAGTAAGGAGCCCAAGACACCTATTTCAGGAGAAGATTTTTTGAACTTTGTCAAAGCGAAAGCAGCAAGCTACGGTAGACATATTGGGGTAGAGTATGGTGAAGGCTTTAATGTAAATAGAGACATTGGAGTTAATAATCTTTTCGACCTACTTTAATTTTTCTTGAATATATCCTCTAGCTCTTTTAGTTTTAGCATGCATTCAATCGGTGTCATGCCATCTAGGTCAATATTTTCAAATTCCTTCTTCAAGTCTACCCATCTTTGATCTTCATCATTAAAGAAACTCAATTGCATACTTTGTTGAGGACTTTTAGATTTCTGCAAAGCTTCGTTCATTTCTTCCTTTTGCGAAAGCGATTTCTTTTCTAACTCCACTAGTAGCTTTTCCGCTTGGGATAATATTGATTTTGGCATCCCAGCCATTTTTGCTACATGTATTCCAAAACTATGATTACTGCCACCCTCAACCAATTTACGCAGAAATAAAACTTTGTTTCCAACTTCTTTTGTAGCAACATTAAAGTTTTTGATTCTTTCGTATTGAACTGCAAGCTCATTAAGTTCGTGATAGTGAGTTGCAAAAAGAGTCTTTGGATTGGCGGTCGGATTATCGTGAAGATAGCTAGCTATAGACCAAGCAATTGAAATACCATCATAAGTACTTGTGCCTCTGCCTATCTCATCAAGTAGTATTAAACTCCTTTCTGAAATATTATTGAGTATACTAGAAGTTTCGATCATTTCAACCATGAAGGTTGATTCTCCACTAGAGATATTATCAGATGCGCCTACTCGTGTAAATAACTTGTCTACATATCCAATCTTCGCTGCTTTAGCAGGCACGTAGCAACCAATTTGTGCCATGAGGCAAATCAAGGCTGTTTGTCTTAATATTGCGGACTTACCAGACATATTTGGTCCAGTAATCATAATAATCTGAGTCTCCTTATTTGATATCTTTAGATCATTTGGGATGTATGGTTCGCCTGCAGGTAACTCATGTTCAATGACCGGATGTCTTCCTTCTTGGATTTCAATTTCTAATCCATCATTTATTTCAGGACGAACATAGTTGTTCTTAATTGCCAGTCTCGCAAAAGCCCTCAAGCAATCAACTTGGGCGACAATTTTTGCATTTTGGAGAATGGGTTCTATGTAGGTGCTGATTGTTTCCAGAAGCTCTTCATAAAACTTCACTTCAAATTGACCAATCTTTTCTTCTGCAGATAAGATTTTGTTTTCTAGAACCTTTAGTTCTTCTGTAATATATCGCTCAGAATTGGTGAGTGTTTGTTTCCTTATCCAATTGTCAGGAATTAAATCTTGATCCTTGTATTTATTAGTTACCTCAAGGTAATATCCAAAAACATTATTAAAGCCAATTTTTAAATTTGTAATGCCTGTCGCCTCTGCCTCTTTTTGTTGGATTTCGACAAGAAACTGTTTGCCATTTTTAATGATATCTCTCCACTCATCTAGCTCTTTGTCAAATCCATCTTTGATAACCTGACCTTTACTCAAGACAGCAGGTGGATCATCTGTCAATGTGCGATCTACTTCCTCTCTTAGTTTTTTGCACAAATTGATCGTATCGCTTAAGGCAATCATTGAACTCTGGTTACTGTTGGCCATCATTTCTTTGATTGGCTCAAGTGCATTTAGAGATCGTTCAAGCGTTTTGATTTCTTTTGGGTTGATTTTCTTAGCTGCTAACCTTGCAGTGATTCTTTCAAGATCTCCAATGCCTTTAAGCTGCTCTTCTAGTTCATCTAACTGATCCGTATTCTTTGTAAGGAATTGCACAGTGTCCAATCTCAATTTGATTGCAGAAGGCTTTATGAGAGGTAGCAAGACCCACTTTCGTAAAAGTCTGGAGCCCATTGGAGAAATGCACTGATCCAAAATTCTAATAAGGGGGGTGCCTGTAGGGTGGTTGCTATGTATCAATTCCAAATTTCTGATTGTGAATCGATCAAGCCACATAAACTCTTTCGTCTGGATTCTATTAATG
Source organism: uncultured Saprospiraceae bacterium (assembly GCA_938033975.1). Classification (GTDB taxonomy): domain Bacteria; phylum Bacteroidota; class Bacteroidia; order Chitinophagales; family Saprospiraceae; genus JAHDBF01. The sequence continues at coordinate 2,545 of CALHKJ010000533.1, forward strand.
CGAACCAGATGATCTAAGCTTTTATTTTCTGTTGTGTTGAGATAATGAAGAATGGCGCCTGCTGCAATTTGACCAGATTTCATTTCCTCGATACCAAAACCTTTGAGAGAACTTACTTGAAAATGTTCTAAAAGTTTTTCTCTTGTGTATTCTGATTGGAATACCCATTCTTCCATTTGGAAGGAGTATTGATCTTCACCAATAAGCTTAAAAACCTCTTTATTTTTATCCCTTGAAAATATTATTTCTGAAGGGTTGAATGATTGTATCAATTTGGAGATAAGTGAGTTGCCTCCTTCCGCTACTAAGAATTCTCCAGTAGAAATATCAAGAAAACTTATCCCATGATGTTCTCCATCAAAATATAAAGAACAAAGGAAATTATTCTCCTT
>CALHKJ010000534.1 GCA_938033975.1 uncultured Saprospiraceae bacterium
CCTAATGATTTTGCATCCAAAGCGCGCTCGCGAATTTCATCGCCTCGATCTTTATCTACTACAGACATTAATTTATTGGCGGCAGCTTTGGCTTCATCTTCGGTAGCTCTGACTATAACATGAACTCTCAACCCAAAATCAACACTTCGATTATAGGCAGCTGCCTTGGTTGACATGGTAGTCATCAGCTCTTTTAATTTTTCTTCTGTTTCAGGCCACATTAGATATACATCACAATGTTCTGCGCATAAATCCACAGCTGGTGGAGAGTAACCACCAAAGTACAACAAGGGCCCACCATTTTGTTGGTAGGTTTTTACAGGTTTTGTATTCTCTAATTTGATATTATAAAATTCACCTTCAAAATCTATGAAATCTTGATTCCATCCCTGTTTTAAAATCTGAATCACCTCACGAGATCTCTGATACCTTGCCTGTGATTCCATTTTTGTGCCAGGAAGATCTGAAGAAATAATATTAATGGTCAAACGTCCTTTGAGTATATGATCCAAAGTAGCAATAGTTCTACCAAGCATCGGAGGATGAACCTCTCCACAACGGACTGCTGCTAACAGATTGATATTTTTTGTTAGGGGTGCCACTGCTGAAGCAAAGGTCAAAGTATCTTGACCAACTTGATAAGAAGAAGGACAAAGCACATTCCGAAAACCAAGTTGATCAGCTGTTTGCACAATTTTAGAAGTATTCTCCCACGAACTGCGATAATTAGGATCGTGTGCACCTAAAAATTGATCGTCGCCATTACATAATGGTGCAAACCATGCAACCTCGGCTCCTTCTAGTTGTGGAGAACGAATTTCTATTCTTTTTATCATAAATACTCTTTGAACATAAGTTTTAATTGAAAATCAAAGCGAATGTCTTGTAGTGGAAATATAATAACAATATAGCTTTTGCATGATTGCATTAGGGCATTTTTACTTAGCAAATTATATATCTTTGTTTCAATAGCCATTCTAACAAACTACTATGAAGAAATCATTTTTAATCTTATTGATTATATTTATTAGCAACTCGCTCTTTTCTCAACAGATAAACCCAATTGGATCAACTGTCAATTTCGAAATTTCAAATTTTGGATTTAGGACAGTGGAAGGAGTAATTTCTAATATGCATGGCACAGCAGATTTTAATATTGACAATCTGGAGTTATGTAGTTTTGATGTTTGCGTTGATGCAACAACAGTAGACACAGAAAACGAAGAGAGAGATGAGCATCTCAACAAAGATGATTTTTTCGATACTGAAAACTTCCCGGATATATGCTTTTACTCAGATGAGGTCATCAAGCTAGCGAATGGTTATGCAGCAACGGGCACACTAAAAATCAAAGGAATTGAAAGAATCCAAACTATCAATTTTTCTTATATAGATAAAACCTTCACAGGGAAATTGAAAATCGAAAGATCGGATTTTAATTTAGGGCCAAGTGGTGGTTTTATGATTGGAAAAACGGCAGAAGTACGGATTGTTGCTAAGATTCATTAATCCTTGCTTTATCTGCTTTCATCAGAGAAAATTTCAATTTCAAATACCAAGCTAGCAACACAACTGTGACTGCCGGCCAAAGTAAACAAAACAAAAAGGCATTCACCTCATAATAGGATGTAGCACTTAGGTTGGACACGTTGATGATGAAGTCTGTGCAGTAGCCGTATATCCACAATCCCAATTGCATCAGTTTTTCTAGAATCATGCCTTGAGTTTTTTAATGGTCTGCCGCATCTCAATGCATCTTACCAATAAATACCACATCAGTAAGGGCCACAAAATTGCCAAGAATAATAGATTGGCCAATGCATAGTTAGGCGATGCTTTTAGAAATCGGATGATACCAAAATAAATAGGATCAATATATTGTTTGACTGGTCGGAGGTATTTGATGTGGTGTTTTTCACAGAATGCAGAACTGTTATGACAAGCCCAACTGCATTTATTGTGAACCCACAGTTCTGGATTCATAAATTCTACACCGCGTCCACCATAGGGAATTTCATCAATCTTCTGTCTGCATAACTCATTGACGAATACCATAATGACAAATGGCAATGAGAAGAGGAACAGTTTAGACTTTCGTTTCATAGAAATAAAGCTTCTTTCTTACCAACGAAAAGAATGAAGCTAATATTTAATTTCTAACTGCTTAAGAGTCAAATGATATAGTAGGCTTAGAGTTTTGCCTATGAGAACTTTTTTCTTATTCTGATTTGTAAGCTACTTTGCATGCAACACAGCTGAGTTCACCATCTTGCTCTTTTATAGCTATACCAGCAAGGTGCTTATTCGCATAATCATTAATCCAACCAAGTTCAGCGTCAGGACTGTTGACATCTAAATTATTCAACTTTACAGTATCGTAGAATTTACCTCCATAGTCTTGTCTTCCCCAACAGTTAGGGCATAAACCATCTGGAGCCTCCCCATCTTTGGGTGAATCATTTTTCTTCAAAAAACTTACTAACGATTGGACTAAACTCATTTCACTTGTTTTATTTTGATAATAGTACAATAATAATCAATAGCAGGTCTTTATTGTTTCAAAAATTTTAAAAAAAGTTGTCTTGTTCGTAACAATCTAATACTCCAAAACATTTTTAGGAAACTTGGATTTCAGCAACTGTATCTTTGGATTGATATATCTCTGACAAAACTGACCTTCATGATTCTTTTGATAATAATTTTGATACTGCTCCTGATTTTCTTTGAATTTCCCAAAAGGAAGTACTTTGGTTATGATCGCTTCCGCAAATGAATCACGGCATAAATCAATTGCTCTTTCAATCTGAGCAATATCCTTTTTCTCAAAATAATAAACAGCAGATCTATACTTGCCCCTCATTGGATGATCCGAAGTGGAGCTATGAGTATTTAAATGAATCTCAATTAATGCTTCCAATGAAATCTCTGTTGGATTATAGTAAACAATAACAGCCTCTGAAAATTCTGTTACATTTTTCTCTAGACTCCGCATGGTTTGGGCAGGCAGGGCATTTTCCAGCCTTCGCATTGCTTCGGCGGGCAGGGCATTTTCATTTTCATTTTCATTTTCATTTTCATTTTCATTTTCATTTTCATTTTCATTTTCATTTTCATTTTCATTAAATGAAGCTATCCACCCTTGCTCTACCTTTTGGACTCCAATCAATTGATTGAACACAGCCTCAGTGCACCAATGGCATCCTCCTCCAAAACCAATTCTTTGAACAACATTCTCCTTCATAAATTCACAAGTTTCTTCAAATCCAGAAGTTTAAAATTTTAATTTTCATTCTAATTTTCATTTTCATTGCATAACTCTCTTCACCAGCATACCCAAGATCCTTCTCTTGTATTCAGCTTCATCATTGATATAAGTTCTTAACTCTTCAACTGTCATATGGCCAATGATCAAACCTAGACACTTATTTCGAAAATTATTATTACTCTTCAGAAAATCTCGCAAGCCTACTTCATAGTGTTTCTCGTTTGATGTATCTACCTTGCTTAGGTGTTGTTGGAATTGTTTTGAGCTGTTAAAAAACTCAAGCAATAAATCATTCTGAAATTTGAGAATTGGTCTCAGTATTTCATTCTGAAACTTTTCAAAGGCTAGACTAGAGTCTGTTTCTAGATTCAGCTGTGGCCTAATCGAAAATAAATCGCTCGATCTAGAATCAATAGTATTGTTTTTACTTTCCATAAATGAATTGCATTATTTCAATAACTTTAATACAAAGATGTAATCTTTATTCGCATTATTATGAACCTACCAACCATTTCAAAATCAGATTTTCTTAAGTTCTATGAATGTCCATCCTATTTTTGGTTTTACAAAAATAGAAAGAGCGTACTTACTAAAAAACAACTTGACCCATTTGCCGAAAGGCTCATAGATCAAGGACAGCATGTAGAATCAAAAGTACGAGAGCTTTTTCCGGAGGGAAAAATGGTTTATAGCTATGGGGAAGAAGCAGCGGCAGATACCGAACGATTGATTAATGAAGGAGTCCAAACCATTTTCCAAGCAAGTTTTTTACACGATGGTTTGTTCATCATGTGCGATGTCCTTATTTGGAATGATTTGTTCAATGGATGGGATTTGATAGAAGTAAAATCTAGTAGCTCAACTGACTTCAATCGAAAAAAAGAACACCACCTTATCGATGCCTGCTTTCAAAAAATTGTTCTTGATGCTACAGGTCACAAAGTTGTGAATGTATATCTTGTAGAACTCAACAAAGAATTTGTAAAAAACGGTGAGATAATTCTAGACGAATTGTTTATTCAATCAGAAGTCACGACTGAAATAATTGAAAGAGAAAAAGTAGTCCTTGCAGATATCGCACATGCAAAAAATATTTTGTCAGCAGAACAACCGACAAAGTGCGATTGCAGGTACAAAGGGAGATCGAGTCATTGTGCAGCCTTTAATTACTTATATCCCCAAACTCCAAGTTATAGTGTTTACGACTTTACTGCCATTGGTAGTTCGAAGAAAAAATTGGCAAAGTTGGTGGACGAAGGAATCATTGATATAAATGATGTGAGAGAAGATCATGACCTAAGTGAAAAACATAAAAATCAATGGAGAGTACATGTTGATGATGAAGCCATACTAGCAAAAGAAATTTTGCAAGAAGAATTTGATGCGCTTCAGTTTCCAATCTATTTTCTTGATTACGAAACCTTACCATTGGCTATTCCCAAATATGATGGCACCTACCCATATCAACAAACCGTGATACAATATTCTCTGCACATCTTACAAAAAGATGGGTCAATTGATCACAAGGAATACATCCATCGAGACCAATCAAGTCCACTTAGAATTATAGCTAAAAAACTGAGGGAAGATATCAGCGACCAAGGTGCAGTTATTGTTTGGAACAAAACTTTTGAGGCAAAGTGCAATAAAGATTTGGCGGAAGCTAATCCTGAGCTCTCAGATTTTTTACTCAAACTAAATGGAAGAATCTATGACTTGATGGAGGTGGTAAGAAAACAAAAATACCTTCGCAAGGAGTTTAAAGGGAAGTACTCCATTAAAACTGTTCTACCTGTGATGTGTCCAGAATTAGATTATGAAACGCTGGAAGTATCAAATGGAACTCAAGCTGTGATGGAATATGAAAACTTAATCTTTGGACTCTATCCGTCAGAGCAGAAAGAACAAGCTTTCAAAAACCTGTTGGAATATTGCAAGCTAGATACTTGGGCCATGCTTAGGATCTATCAAGAATTGTTGAAATTACTAAAGGACTAATCGCTATTTCTTTTCCGCTAAATAATCCTTCCAATGTTGACCAGAAAAAGTTGGTGTGAAATTCCAATCCGCAAGCATTCGTGGAGACCAAAGGTCATCAAAAATCCATATGACAAGAGACACCTCCTTCTTTTCAGCATAATCCGTAATGGCTTTCACGTAAGTACCATCATCTATAACAGGCACATGAGCACCTCTTTCTTCTTCCGTACAAAACCCAACTTCTGTTAAGATAACCGGATACTTATCTGCCACATGACCCCAATCTGCTTCCCATGCAGCCTCCCAAGGTTTATTTCTTTTCATGGGATAAGGATGACTGACATAAGCTACACCTTCTGCCTCAATAGGGTCATCTATTACATGGTGCAATTCATAGGCCCAATCAAAACCAGCAATGAGTGGTATTGCTTCTGCATTATTTTTACGAACTAGCATTACCAACTCTTTCATGGTCGTCTTCCATTCTGTCCACGACAATTCGCCCAACTTACCTCTAATAGTTGTAGGCTCATTAAAGAACTCGAAAAAGGCAACTGTCGGATTTGCTCCGTAGCGTTTTGCCATTATCTCCCAAAATTCGAATGTTTCTTTTTTTGTAGTGTTGTACCTTTCGTATTGAAATTGTTCAGTGACCAAATTTCCAATGCTGTGCCAATCTAAGATTACATACATTCCGCTCTCCTTTGCCATTTCAAGTCCTCTATCAAGAAGCTCAAGATATTTATCTTGGCCCCTTTCGCGCCAAGCAGATGGATGAATAGGAAATCTTACAATATTTGCACCCCATGCACTCATCTCATCAAAATAGGTTTGTGTCCACATTCCATCTTTCTCAAGTTTATCTGGATCACTAGCATTCATTCCACTAAATACAATTGTCTTTCCTTTCGAATCAACAAAGTTATTTTCAAAAACTGAAATACGTAAGGGAGAATCAACCTCAGGCTGACAGGTTGTAAAAAAACTGAATACAAACACTCCAAGAAAAGCTATATACTTCATGATTCTCAATTTCTATAAAACAATAAGGTAGCTCATTTGCCTTGAGCATCAAAATAGAGACGACTTCATAAACCATTAAATGAATGCAAGGATAGGAATTCTGGGGATAAGGCCTCCCAGATAATTTCAACCGCCTGCCGACGGATTGAACTTATCTTCCCCGCCAGCAGTCGGGCGCAGCCTCCATCTAAGGATGGAGGGACAGGTTTTATTTCATCGCTAAAGGCGATTAAATAAAAACAGGGAGGCCTCCAAAAACTAAAGACCTTTAGAACATACCAAAGGTCTTTTAGAATCGAGATAATCTCTTGTGCCTCTAAAAATCACTTGAATGATTTCCAAAATAGTCACAATTGATTTCGGATATATAAGGCGTGAAACCAATTTTAGATCTTCAGAAGCGTAATACATGATTGGCTAATGATAAATTCACTAGTTATGACTGAAGTCTTAACAAAATATAGTAAATCCACTTCAAGAGAAAACTTCTTCATTTGTTTTCGGTAAACTGATTAATTTTACCGGTGACTGGTTATTTGCGTTTCCTTTTAATGACATCTAGGGACTCTAAAACCTCAGCTTTGTTATTTCTACTTACTGGGATGATATCTTTTTCAATATGAATTTCATTTTGAATGGTGTCAAATGAATCTACCTTATTTGGATTAATCAAATAACTCCGATGGCACTTTACAAAGCCAAAAGGTTTCAACTCTTCTTCCATTTCAAAAAGTCGAACTGAATTGACAAACTCACCTTCAGTGGTAAAGGTGATGGTATAATCATCATTGGCTTTCACATATCTAATGTCTGGAATATAAATTCGATGAAGTACACCCTTCTTATTAAACACCATCGTATTCTTAATTGGATACAACTTTTCTTCCCCTGTGCTCTTACTCAATTTTTTGTAGGCTTGCTCAATAGTTGATTGCAAAGTATATTTCTGAATTGGTTTGACTAAGAAGCCAATATGATTGATCTTGGATGCCAACTCATAATTCTCATCAAGGTTGTAGCCAGTAATAAACAAAATTGGAATTCGTAGGGATTCTAATTTATTGGCTAATTCAATCCCAGTTAGACTACCTTTTATATTGATATCCATTAGAATTAAATCTGGATTTTGTTTTTCAATTATTCTTGCAGCTTTTGAAGAACTATCTGCAAGACCTAAAACAGTATAGCCTATCTCCTTAAGCATCATCTCTAGCTCGAGGCCTATAGATAAATCATCTTCGACAATCAAAACGTTAAGAGAAAAGTTGGACATAGGAATTGATTATTTATCAATTAGGAACAAAATCCTGAATATAAATAAGCCAAAAAACAAAGTCACTCAAAATTCGGTGAACGGTATTAAATTATCGGTAAAATTGCTCAAATGCCATCAAAATTCGAAATCTTAGCAAAAACACCTAATAAATAGCATTGAGTAATTACTTTTAGATATAAACTGATACTTCAAGAGCATAAATTTTGATTCAATTCCTAAAAGCGTACATTCTCTTACTTTCCATTTTGATATTTGGAAATTCTAACTTAGCTCATGCCCAAGTTGATCAAGAAATCAATTCTAAAATTGATAGCTTGAAGACCATGTTAAATCATGAAGATTCAAACAATGATGAAAAAACTCAAACATCATTAAAGCTTCTGAGAATTTACAATGATATCAATTATGATACTGCTGCCTACTATGGAAATCTAGCTTTAAATCTATCGCTTGAGGACAACAAGGATTCCTTAGCGATTGCCACCTATTGCGAATTGGGTAATCTATTCTATTTAATGAATGATTATGATAACTGCTACAAACAAGTCAATGCAGGAATCAAACATTCAATGGATTCTGGTATTGATGTTCACCTTGGGGACTTATACAATATAAATGCTTCAGCCATGCAGGAGCAAGGTTTACTAGAAGAAGCCCTAATAAACAATTTAAAAAATAAAGATTTTTGCATAGCGAAAAAAGATAGTTTCGGATTGGCAAGGGCTTTTATAGGTCTTTCATATGTATACTATCGAATTAAAGATTATGATAAGGTTTTTGAAAGTGCCGAGGAAGTAATTAAGATCTCAGAGGATATAGATTACACAGTTGCTCTTTTTTATGGTTACAATATGTTGGGCGGAGCATACGAAACAGTCAAGAAGCATGATGAAAGTTTGATGTACTATCACAAGGCATATGATATTGCTGATTCATTGAATTCTCCTATTCGAAAAGCAACAGCCTTGGTCAATATTGCAAGTGAAGAATCAAGAAGGACTAATTTTAATGAGGCAATAGAATCTTACACAACTGCTAAAAATATTTATGATAGACTGGGAGACAAACGAGGAGAACATGAGGTAATTGGATCTCTTGGTGAAATGTATTTATATAAAGAAAATTTTAGAGAGGCAATTAAACTATGCAAGGAATCATATCTCTACAGCAAAGAAAACGACTACCTATCTGAGCAAGAAGTAAATTGTGAATGTCTTTATAAAGCATACAAAAATATTGGTGATTCGAAAAATGCTTTATTCTATCATGAGAAGTACAAAATGCTGAGTGATTCTGTTTTCTCTGCTGAGAGAAAATCTGAACTCACAAATATCCAACTTACGCACCAATTCAATCAAGAAAAAGAAAGAATTGAAATTGAGCAGAAAGAGAAAGAACTTATACTGCAAAATAAAAATACTCGCTCACGTTTTGTAGCTGTACTTTTTTCTTTGATTTCACTGATCGGTATCTTCGGATTTTTGTGGATCAGAAGAAAAAATCAATTGATTGAAAAGCAAAAAGAAAAGCTTGAAGAGATAAACAATACAAAAGACAAACTTTTTGCAATTATTGGCCATGACCTCAAAAGACCAGCAATGGCATTGAAGGGCATCACTTCAAAAGTCAAGTACCTTCTAGATAATAAAGACTACGAACGACTAAATCAATTTGGTAATCAAATAGAAGAAAATGCAAATTCATTTAATTCCATAGTTAATAATTTACTTCATTGGGCTCTCCTTCAAAAAGATGTAATGCCCTATAATCCAAAGGAGATGTCACTAAATGACATCATAAACCACGTACTTAATGTTTATCAATCTGAAATTCAATCAAAGGAAATTTCTATAAAAGTAAATGTACCCAATGATTTAAAAATTTATTCAGATGAAGTAGCACTCAATGCAGTCTTATCAAACTTATTAGATAATGCTATCAAATTTACTGATGACAAAGGCTATATTGAAATAGAAGGAATACCAAATGGGGAAAAGACCAACATTAACATCAAAGATTCGGGCAAGGGTCTAAGCAAAACTCAACTAAAAAAGATATTCTCTTTGGTTAAAAACAAAACTAAAATTGGAACCAAAGGCGAACTAGGAACTGGACTAGGATTGCATCTAGTTTATGAACTTGTAAAATTAAACAAGGGAGAGATTTCAGTTTCTAGTGAAGTAGAGAAAGGGACCAAGTTCCAACTACAATTTCCAAGCAAGTTAATCTAGGATCATTTCTTTTGTAAGCTTCAAATGAAACCTCTTTGAAACCAATCATTATCTAATGAGAGTTAAATCTCCTGTAGTTATCATCTGTTCTTGCCAAACGGTTCTAAACTTTGCTAAATAAGTATACACTCCTTGCTCAGCAGGTTCTCCTCTAAAGTTTCCGTCCCATCCCCAATTTGGATCATTTGGTTGTTGATCATAAGCAGAAAATACCAATTCACCCCAACGATCGAATATATAAAACTCCTCTACTTCTTCTACGTTTTCATCAGCGAAGAATTCAGAAGTATTATTATCAACTTCTTCGGGAGTAAAAATGTTTGGAATAAAAATATTTACTTCTTTTAGGACGTCTACTCTAATTTCTGTTTCCAAAATGCAACCCTTTTCATCTTGAATCTCTAAATTATATACCGTTGACTCAAGAGGTGAAAGAGTCAAATCAAAACACATATTACATGACAATCCTTCTTCTGTAGACCAAGTCCACTCTACAATTTCATTGAAACCTAGATTTGAAAACAAGGTTGAATTTCCTTCTTCGCCATAATTTATTTCTATAAATGAAGGTTCCGCATACAATTCATTAATGCTTCCTTCTTCAATTGCAAAGTCAAATTCAAAATCACAACCATTATCATCAATGGCAATAAAAATATAATCACCTGCAGTAAGTCCATCATACGAATTGACAGGATTGCCTAAACTATCAAGCAAGGAATAATTATATGGTTCAGCACCTCCTATAGTCTGTAGAATTTCTATAGAACCAAGATCGCCAATACAAGGTGGTTGGTTGATTAAAATATCCACAACAGGGAGATCTTGATTTGGTATAATCTCAATACTATCTAATACAGTACACCCATTAAAGGTATTTACTACATTAATGTAATAGGTTCCCAATTCTGAAACAGTGATTTCACTTTCTGTTCCAATGGTTTCATTCATGAAAGTCCATTCTAAATCGAGCAAAGCAAGATCCGTATCGCTTTGTAGAACGAAGGTTTCTGTATCGAAGTCACAATTGGCCATGATATTAGCTCCTAAGTTTATTTCTGGAATTTCACTAATATCTTCTAACTGAACTGTGTCTTGATTTTCGCAACCATTTACAGGATCAAAAGAAATAAGAATGTATTGACCTGCCTCACTAGCATTCTCTAAGATTAATGAATTATCATTTGAAATGATTGTTCCATCTGGACCAATCCAAGTATGAATTATGTCATCACTAGTAAAGGAGTTTGAGGCATCAATGACTGAGATCTCATTAATACAATCTATTGGTTCTGGTTCCTCAAGCTCAATTGGAGGATACTGCTCGAAATCGTCTATCAAAATCGTGTTGGTTTCAAAACAACCTGTAATGGTATCAAGGGCTGTAAGTACAAACTCTTGTGGGTCGAAGACTAGAACTTGTAATCCAGAAGTAACATCATCTTCGAATGCCCAAGTATATATTACGTTCTCTTGAGGATCAGTCGACAATAATATTTCTGTTATAATACAGTCAAAAGTGCTCGTCGGTTCTGCGTAAATGACTGCTTCAATTTCATTGCTAATGTCCTCGACAGTTACACTTGAGAAATCGCTGCAATTCAATATAAGATCTGTAACTACTACTGTATAGACACCTGCACTACTTACTTCAATAATCTCATCTGTTCCTATAATGTTTTGGTTTTCATCCAACCATTCGATGCTGAAGTCTGATCCGGAAGAATTGTTAGTTGAGCCAATACTCACTACAGGATAATCACAATCAATAATTGCAGGAGGACCTGCATCTGCATTTGCTTCACAATTACAATCAGGAGGACTTGCTTCTAATGTTTCTTCACAAGAACCATCGACACTTTCAACAGTTATTGTGATTGAATTATTTATATCAATTGGACCAATAATAAATCTATCAAAATCTGTTTCTTCAATATCAGATTCAGGTATAGTACTTATTAATGCACTACTTGATATTATTTCAACAAAATATTCTGTCAGATTATCTGAACAATCAATATTCAGTAGCGTAATTTCTGGGTTTTCATACTCACTGACATTATACATTGCAAGGTCCGTGCACCCAAGCTGATCAGTGACTGTTAATGTATAAGTTCCAGCTTGAGCTACTTCAATGCTGGAAGAATTTTCTCCAGTACTCCATTCATATCCATCAAATCCATCTTCTCCTATTAGGAATGTCTTTGCTCCCGGACAAATTGATAGTTCGTGCTGTGGAATAATTTCAGGTGCTGGTGATGCTGTAATTTCTACTTCATCTATGGCAGTGCAAGCTAAATTTGTATCCGTTACGATTAAAGTATATATGCCCGGTTCTTCTACTTCATGGCTTGCTGTGGTGGCGATAAGCATAGACGAGTCATTAAACCACTCAAAACTAAAGTCTGCCCCTATCGATGTGTTGTTTCCTCCTAGAACAATACTTGTTTGCTCGCAGAATAATAATCCATCTGGACCAGCATCTGCAGTTGCCAAACATTCGCAATTTGGAGGAGTTACAGAAAACTGATTTATACACGATTCTATAGCAGAACTCAAGCTTATGTTTACTGTGGTATTTAGATCAATATCGTTGATTTGATACATGCCATTCCCTAATTCCACAATGGTAAAGATTGGATCTGAACTAATAATTTCAGCATCAGTTTCGAAACTAAAAGAATAACTTTCTAAATCAGCTGCACAACTGCTTTCGAGATTTGAGTAGGTAGCTTGGTCGATGATTTCTGTGTCAATACTTGTACTGCTCGTGCATCCATTAAGATCTGTAACCGTAACTGTATATGTTCCTGATGTGTTAGCAATTATTTCTGAATCAGCACTTCCATTAGACCAGTTATATGAAACATAGGATTCATCTAATGAAAGCAGAGTTGATTCACCTTCACAAAATATCAAATCACCAATAATATTTGCTTCAGGTAGTGGATAGATATTTAATTCGAAAGTTCCTTCTCCAATACATCCAAATATATCGACGACAGTCAACTCATAGAAACCAGCAGTTTGAATTTCAATTGTTGAATCTGTAGAATTGCCTTCTGGACCAGACCATTCATAGCTTACATAATCGTTTGCAGTAGACAAAAGAGTGCTATTACCATCACAAAGGAATGGTTCTCCTAAGATGTCAATGCTAAGAATATCTGTTTCCGATACTGCAATGCTAGAAGATGCGGTACATCCGAAAGTATCTGTAACTGTTAAGCTATATGTTCCTGCAGTAGTCACGATGATTTCGTTGCTTATTTCTCCGGTACTCCAAGCATAGTCACTAAACAATTCATTACTAGAAAGATCAGTGCTTCCTCCTGTACATATTTCTAGCAATCCATTAATCGAAACGCTTGGTTCTGGAATTAATTCCACCTCAACAACATCCTCTACCGTACAGATAAGAATTAGGTCGGTAACTATAAAAGTATATGTACCTGGATTTGACACGGTAAGCTGAAGCCCTGTGCCAAGTAAAAGACCATTTTGATCAAGCCATTGATATTCAAAATCAGTTCCAACAGAACTCAAAGGTCCTCCTAAAATGGCGTTGAGATTATTGCAATCTAATTGTTGATCTGGTCCTGCATCTGCTATCGCACTACATGCACAGTTTGGTGGATTTACTGTAAATTCATTTGTGCAATTTGTGATAGAATTTTCTACAAATACAGTGATTGATAAACTTGTATCGATTCCTGATATCTGATATTCATTGTTCCCAAGATCATCAATGGAAAGATTCAGATTGTTGCTGAAAAGATCTCCGTCAGAACTGAAAATAATATTCCATTGGGCAAGATCATCCGTACAATCAATTTGAGAAACATTACTCATTGGTAAATCGAATGATTCAATAAATATTTCTGATGTTGAGCTACAATTATTATTATCTGTTACAGTGAGTCCATAGCTGCCACCTGAGCTTATTTCTAGTTGTGAAAGATTGCTACCATTTGACCAACTGTATGTTTCAAATATCGTGTTTGTTGTAAGTATTCCAAGTTCATCTGGACATAATCCATCAGGTCCATCTAATAAAACTATTGGTGGGTCAAGTACTATGATATCAATTGATCCTTCTCCTGTGCAAAGTCCAGATAGATCTGTGACAGTAAGAGTAAAGGTGCCGCTTTCATTTACTTCAATCGATTGCGTTGTCTCTCCAGTACTCCATTCATAATTTGCAAAGCCTGGACCTGCATCTAGAATTGTGGTTTCATTTGGACAAAGATCTTGATCTCCTGTAATGTTTGGATTAAGTTGATCGTCTTCTGTGACATCAACATTTGCTTCAGATTCACAATCGTTTTGATCAGTGACAGTCACAGCATAATTTCCTTCTTGACTTACTGAAATGCTTGCACTTGTTTCTCCTGTGCTCCAAATTATAGAATTCCATTCTCCTTCAATACTCAGATTGGTTTCTGAACCAACACAATAAGATATTGAACCACTTATTTGAACTTGATCAACAATGTGTTCTTCAATAAACACAGTTGTGCTTGCTTGGCAATCATTTTCGTCAGTTACCGTAACGCTTAGTTCTCCAGGGCTATCAATTTCGATGCTAGCATCTGTGCTATTATTTGACCAAGTATAACTTGAGTAAGTGCCAAGTAACTCAAGAATTGTACTTGAGCCAGGGCAAAGAAATGGATCTCCAATTATTTCTGGAGATGGAATTGGATTTACTTCTAAAGATATTGTGGTTTCACCTGTACAACCATTCTCATCTGTAACAGTTACAGTATAATTGACCGCTTCACTGACCTCTATGGAAGCTGAAATATCGCCAGTTGACCATACTTGAGAATCGTAAGCTTGATTTAATTCAAAAATGGTGGTTTCAAATTCACAAATTTCATTAGCTCCTAATATGATTGGACTAGGTGGTGTCAATTCTTCAATGGTAATTTCGCCAACACCTGTACAACCTGATGCATCGGATACTGTAAGCATGTAGGTCCCTTGAGTTGAGACTGTTATTTCTTGAGTACTAAAAATCCCTTCAGGACCATCCCAGTTCCAAGAATCAAAACTGCCACCGTTTAAAGTTGTTTCTTCACCAGGACAAATGAATGGATCTCCTAGGATGACTACAGTCAAAGTAGTTTCCTCGGTGACCTGAATAGAGGTATCATTGTTACAGCCATTACTATCTGTTACAGTCAAGCTGTAAAGACCCTCGCTACTAATCGATATTGTTTGGCTGGTTTCTCCTGTACTCCATTCCCATTCTTCAAAATTAGCTCCTCCATCAAGCACTGTTGACGAACCAATACAGAAAGAAGTTGAACCGCCGATAATAGTCTCAGGTTCTGGATAGCTTTGGACTAAAATTGTTCCAGTTCCTTGACAACCGTTTTGGTCGGTTACCGTAACAAAATATTCTCCTTCGGTGCTTACTTCTATTGTATTACTGGTTTCGTTTGCAATATTCCATTCGTATGATTGGTAGATGTCTTCGATTTCTAAAATTGTTGAACTACCAATGCAAATGAATGGATTTCCAGTTATTTCTGGGCTTGGATTTGGAGTTACTTCTAGATCAAATGAACTAGTTGCTGTACAACCATTGTCATCAGTTACTGTAACTGCATACGAGCCTGTTTGACTAATTTCTATAGTTTCCTCGTTTGATCCATCGTACCAAGTAATTAGATCATAATTTTGATCCAATTGGAGTATTGTTGTTTCGTTTTCACAAATAAGTTCCTCGCCAATGATGTTAGGTATAGGAGGATCAAACTGAATTAATTCGATTTCACCTTCTCCTGTACAGCCAGCTGCATCGGAAACAGTAATAGAATATATTCCAGGTGTAGATACAGTAATTTGCTGAGTATCAAAGTTACCTTCAGGGCCTTCCCAATTCCAAGAGTCGAATACACCTCCATTAAAGCTTGTAGATTCGTTAGGACAAATTTCAGGATCTCCAAGAATGACAACAGTCAATGTAGTTTCTTCGGTTACCTGAATAGAAGTATCATTGGTACAGCCATTGCTGTCTGTAACAGTTAGGCTGTAAAGACCCTCGCTGCTAACCGATATCGTTTGGCTGGTTTCTCCAGTACTCCATTCCCATTCTTCAAAATTAGCTCCTCCATCAAGCAATGTCGATGAACCAATACAAAAACTTGTCGATCCACCAATAATGGCTTCAGGTTCAGGGTGTTCTTGAACGATAATACTTGCACTGCCTTGACAGCCGTTGCTGTCTGTCACAGTCACAGAATATTCTCCAATTGAATTTATTGATAAGGAATTTGTTGTTTCTCCAGCAATATTCCATTCATAGCTAATATAATCTTCTACCACCATTAGGGTAGTATTGCCATCTATACAAACAAAAGGATCACCTGAAATTGTCGGTATAGGATTAAGAACTTGTTCTACCTGGAAGCTAGCCTTAGCTGTACAGCCATTTTCATCCGTAACTGTGACAATATAGGATCCAGCCTGTGCTACTTCGATCGATGATTCATTTGATCCGTTGGACCAACTATAAGAATCAAAAGTTTGATCTAGTTCTAAGTTTGTAATTTCGCTTTCGCAGATTTTTGATTCACCTAAGATATTTGCAATTGGTAAGTCAAATATTTCAATCTCAACAGATCCTTCACCAGTGCATCCAGCATTGTCAGATACAGTCAAGGAGTAAGTTCCAGATGTCGATATGTTTATTTCTTGAGTGTTGAAACTTCCCTCTGGCCCATCCCAACTCCAAGTATCAAAATTGCCTCCATCTAAAATTATTGATTCTCCTGAGCATGCTTCCGTATCTCCAAGAATAACAACTGTAAGGCTGGTCTCTTCGGAGATGCTTATACTTGTACTTGCTGTACAGCCATTTACATCAGTGACCGTTAAAGAATAATTGCCTTCTTCATCAACTGTAATATTCTGAGTTGATTCGCCTGTAGACCAATCCCAAGTTGAAAATTCACTGCCTCCATCGAGTATGACTGATGACCCAATGCAGAAGGAAGTTGAGCCGCCTATTTGCGCCACTATTTCTGGGTGTTCCTCCACAGTAATGTTGGTTGATCCTTGGCAACCATTTTCATCAGTAACTGTAAGGAAATATTCTCCTGCAGTAGACACATCAATAGAACTTCCATTTTCATTTGCGACACTCCAAGTGTAACTTACGTAAATGTCATCAATACTAATTGTAGTAGATTCTCCAATACAGAAGAAAGGGTTTCCATCCAAAATTGGTTCTGGATTTTCTACTTGCTGAACTGTAAAAGCATTTGTTGAAGTACAACCGTTTGCATCCGTAACTGTCACAGAATAGGTTCCTGCGTCGAAAGCCTGAATCGTAGGAT
>CALHKJ010000535.1 GCA_938033975.1 uncultured Saprospiraceae bacterium
ATCTCACCATAATGAACCTTAGCAATTTTATTGACTGCTGCTACCATGGGAATTGTAGCTTGACCGCCACAGGTCACCATGTTTACATTTTTTACATTGTGTGTATGATCAAAATTAACGGGAGGTATTAAGAAAGGTCCAACAGCAGCTGGAGTTAAATCAATCATTCTTTTGTCAGGATATTTTTCTACAAGGCTCCAATTGTAATGATGCGCCTTAGCAGAAGTCGCATCAAAAATGATTTTAATATCATTCCATTCGGACATTTCAGTTAATCCTTGAATTCCCATTGAAGTGGTAGCATAACCCATTCGTTTTGCTCTGGCTAATCCATCAGAATTGGGATCAATTCCAACCATTACCGACATTTCCAAATTTTTTGAAAGTCGCATTACTTTTATCATCAAGTCAGTTCCAATATTTCCTGGACCGATGATAGCTACCTTTATTTTTGACATGAGTTGTTTTTGAAACTAAAGCTTAAGCTAAATGTAAGTAAGCTAAATTAATTCCACCAAACGGCATAACCTCTTTTCCTCAAACTTTCAGCAAGATTTTTTTCTAAGCGAATTGCATCCTCTCGGGTCAAAGGATTAAAATGGGAGTATAAGGTGGTTCTAAGATACAGCCCATATTTTTCTACATAGGAAGAGGATATTTTATAACCTTTTTTGTTGCGGTAACCAGACTTATGTCTGTCAAATCTTTCTTGAGGACTGTGACTTGTCATACCCACATAGAGACATCCCATAATCCCATTATAATGCGGATTGGCATCTCTAAATTTTTTGCGATCAGTCCAAACTTGCTTACGCAGTTCTACCACATAAACATTGTGGGTCAGCTTTTCTGCCTTTTTTGCCTTTGAACTCATATGAAATAAATTTCTATATGTAATAAATCAAAAACGAAGCCAGAATAAAATTATTGGAAGAAAACGCTTATTGGAAATTGTAAGAAATCGTTTGTTCGTTTCTTTGAAGGATGAGACTATCTTGAATGGGATATAAGCTAATTTGCGGTGTAGGACTGAGCATCAAAATGTCCTTTTTCTCATTGGCACCACTCTCCTTACTATTTTCCATCAATAGAAAAAGAGATAATATAAAACAGGCCAGTATCAGATCAGATACAACTGATTTGTTTTTTGTAGTTCTCATATTATTAGTAAATATAATATATACAAAAGTATTTGACCAAAAATCAAGCCGAATAAATTAGGAATCTTCCCACAAAACCTATGTTTCTAAGGCTTGTACACAAAAAAGAGCAGCCATTTTAACGGCTGCTCTGCAATAGTTTAGATTTTATATGATTTAGAATTGGTACCCTAATTTCACGTTCCATGGTAAGTTTATTCTTTTTTTGATAGTGCCCTCTATCTCTGATGATATATAACCAATACCGCAATAAACATCTAGAATAAAGTTTTCAGCTACAAAGAATTTAGAACCAACTTTTACATTTTGAATTTTTGAAGTTCTAACGATATTTCTATCAACTGAGTTATCCAAAAACAATAAGGCAGTTGTGTGATCAACATATATAAGATCTTTAGAGAGTGCTGTTTCTAACCCAACATACAAGTCAGTAAATTTTGATCTATAAACCGATTGTTGAAGCTCAAGTCCAACTCTTGTTCCTTTTCCTCTAATGTAGTTGCCAGTTATGCTTGCAAAACCTAAATTATAAAAGTTATCTAGAAGGAAAGGATCTCCAAATCCCAATCTTTGTGCAACATTTGCTTGGATTTCTCCACCTTTCCATACTGATTTTCCAGCTGTTAACTGAAGAGAATTCCCTGCAGGATTTACCAAATTAAGAGGAGAGAAATATATTCTCACTTTATGATCATCTCTAGCACCAAAATCCTCTATTTCAATTCCGCTGTCCGTTTGAGCAAATGTTGTTAATGTCAAACAGTTTAAAAGTGCCAATCCAATTAATTTTGCGAATGATGTTTTTAAAGTTCTCATTGTGTTTATGTTTTAATTTGATTGCAATATAGAGTGGGAAATGAGCTGAAAATGACAAAATAAGTAGTCGCTATACTTAAGTTTTTACAATACGTAAACTATGTATTGTTTCAACACAGAATTATTTACTTTACCGTTTAAGTGCCTCAATAGTCATCTTTTTTTGTAAAATCGCAGATTAGAAATGAGTTCTTATTATGAGTGCTAACTGTTTTTGAAACTTAGAAATATGACATTAAATATTTGTGAAGCAAAATCCTTTGATCAAATTGATTTTAATACAGCAAATCCTGGTTTTCAATCTTATGAAGAGTGCAAGTTCACTAACTGCAACTTTTCGAAAGCAGATTTGAGAGACATAAGATTTACTGACTGCGTTTTTCACGACAGTGACTTTTCAATGGCCAACATTACCAATGCAGGAATTCGCACTTGTCAATTTTATGATTGTAAGATGTTAGGTCTCTTATTTCATGAATGCAGTTCGTTGCTTTTTTCGCTTAAGGCAAATGATTGTACTTTATCTCATAGTTCTTTTCTTGGATTGAATCTAAAAAAGTCGGCTTTTCAAAACTGCACATTTGAAGAGGTCGACTTTACCAATGCAAGTTTAGAAGGATCAGTTTTTAAAAACTGCAAATTTCCGCGAGCAACTTTTGAAAACACCAATTTGAGAAAACTAGATATGAGAACCGCCTTAGAATTTGATAATGATCCAACGAAGAACGATATATATAAGGCCATCTTTTCGCCATTGAATGTTGAAGGACTTCTGTGCAAATTTGACATCCAGATAAAAGCTTAAGGACAGAATAACCGATATCTGTGATCAATAGATGCCATTAAGTCCATATTATTGGCTTGGCTCAGTTTTTAAGGATATATAGTAAAAAATAAAAACCATGTTTAAGAAATCCATACAGCAGGTACGAAAATCTATCTTCCCAATCTTCTTTTTTGGAAACAATGGAACACATGGGTCTTTAGGTACTGGCTTTTTTATAGATGAGCTTGGTCATTTCTTAACTGCCAACCATGTAATTGAAGCTTTACCTCCTGGAGCGAAACTATCGTACATAGGCAACATTCCAAACCAAAGCTTTAAATCCAAAAAGCCAATATCAATTAAGATTCTTGCACAAGACAAAAGAACTGACTTGGCTATTGGTAAAATAGACTCAGAACTTTTAGCGCCTTTACAGTTTGCAGATGATGAAGCATTGATTGGACAGTCTATTACACTTTGTGGATATCCTCTTCCGCAAATAAGCACAAAAAATGTTACCAAAGATCAAAAGTTGGTCAGTCAAAAAATAGATGTCTCTCAGGTAAGACAATACTGGCAGCCGACAATTAAAATGGATAGAATCCGAAAAAATACTTTTTACAATAAGTCTTTTGATTCATTTATTACGCAACACCCTTCTCTCCCCGGGATGAGTGGAGGCCCAATTTTTGATTTAGATGCAAAGGTGGTTGGTGTCAATACTGCAAATGCCACTAGAAAAATTCATAGAAAATCTTCTCCCTTGCAAGTAGAAAATGGAATTGGGATTGAGCTTTCCGAAGTCAAAGCATTTGTCCAACAAACTCTAAGTAATTCTCGCGTAGCTTAGAAGTTATTTTGAAACAACAATTTTTTCAACGATTCTCTTTCCTGTACTTCTATCAGTAATAGCCAACAAGTAAATGCCATTTGCATAAGCATCAACATTGATTGATAATTGATTTGCAGCACTAAAGATTAATTTACCTTGCACATCAAGAAGCTCTACTGTAAAATCAAGTGCTCGTTCAAGTTCGATTAATATCTCATCAATTGTTGGATTAGGATAAATAGATATTTGTGAATTCTCAAATTCATGAGTTGAACTAATAAGATCTACTCCATCGCAGTCCTCATCAATTCCATTGTTGGCAATTTCTTGAGATCCTGGATTCACGGTTGCATCTAGATCATTGCAATCTTCTAGATTGTTGTATCCATCCATATCTTCATCAACTACAAGTTTGAAGATCGACTCTGCGGTATTTGTTATGATTGGGAAATTAAAATCAAAGTATATTCCTGCACCATTACTGATCATATCATCTTCTTGTAAATCAGGCCAAGTCTTAATTTTAAAAATGACAAAGCCATCATTGGTTTCATCTTCAAAGGGTAAGTAAATTCCTTCAAAAATAAATTCGACTACATTTTCTTCTTTTATCACTGTGTACATTTCATGACTAGCGTGTACTATTTCCAAAGAACTGATATCGAAGTTTTCAGTGTCTATTGTATCCCTTACAACAATATTAACAGCTTCGCCATTTCCAGTATTTTCAAATCTAATTCTATAATGTACAAAATCACCTATCAAATCTGGATTGATATAATCGCCATCTAGGCAAGTCTTATCATTCGGATCATAAGAATTGACCACGAGTGCACACATGCTATGAGAATTGTCACCTGGAGTCACTTCATTGTCATGAGTCGTAATGCTTGCTTCAAAACAAATGTATTCACCCCCTTGTAATGGATTTGATTCACTAGTAGGAGGATTAAGAGTAACATCTACATGAATTACTCCTTCTTCAAATGGATTTAGATCCCCAAGCTCTATCACATATTGGTCATCAATAAATTCCATATTTGGCGAGCTTGAGTCAAATGAAGCAAATTGCGAAATTGAATTTAAAGTAATGGTTGCTGGGAGAACTGTGTTACCTGTATTTTTATAAGTTATGTCGATGCCTTCATTGAAACCAGGTCTGAAGATACCATCACTAGCTAAATAAATCTTTAAATCATCAAAGTCTTGTTCTGTTTTCTGAAAACAAAAGTCTTGATTGACAATCACTCCATCTTCTGGAAAGCTCAGGTCTACACTCTCAGGAGATACTTCAAAGTAATTACTTACATTATTTTCTATTGTTGCTTTGTATTCCCCTTCCGGGAAATTCATTCTTAGTCTTCCGTCCGAACCACCTAAGTAATAACCATCAACTTCTGCTCCTTCAAGTAAAAACTTAGACCTACCTATATTTTGATCTGAATCATCACAACCGTTATTGTCGACATCAACTTTCACTGTTCCTACCAGTGCAAAAAACGCTTCTTCATCATTCAGTGGACAAAAGCTACTAGCACTATAATCTACTAGTTCAGAATTTTCTAAAATTGGGGCAATTCTTGAAAGCTCACTTTCGTCTGCACAAATTCTTAAGCCTTCTGGTATATAAAGACTATCATTAACTGTATGAAATGTGGAAAATCTATGATTGTCCTTTATATTCAAATAAGTTAATGGATTGTTATGAATAGAAACCCAAGAAATTGAGCCTAGGCTGGTAGATAAATCTAGCTTTTCAATTTGGTTATTATTAGCAAAAAGGGCTGACAGTGATGGACAATTAACCACTTCAACATTCGTAATTAAGTTTTCGCCAATATATATTTCATATAAATCTGGA
>CALHKJ010000536.1 GCA_938033975.1 uncultured Saprospiraceae bacterium
CCATGAAAAAAGATGGTCAATGGATCAAACCTGTTAACATGGGACCTGTTGTCAATTCACGAAAGTGGGATTCGCAACCAAGTTTGTCGCCTGACGGAAAGAGATTATATTTTGCAAGTGATAGAAAAGGAGGTAAAGGAAAATCTGACATCTGGTATGTTGAATTTAAAAATGGTAGTTGGGGAAAAGCCGTTAATGCAGGTGACTCAATTAATACTGAAGGAAATGAAGCCTCTCCTTTCATACACTTAGATGGCCAGACACTTTATTTTAGATCAGATGGTCATATCGGAATGGGTGATTATGATTTGTTCTTGTCTCGTTGGGAAAATAATGCATGGGCTGAGCCACAAAATATGGGCTACCCTATCAACTCTCCAGGAAGTGAAGGAGCTTTGAAAGTCTCCACTGATGGAACTTATGCTTATTATGCTTCAGATGTCGAAAATGATAATTTGGATATTTTTAGATTCGAACTTCCTGAAGATCTAAGACCTCAAAAAGTAAGCTACTTCAAAGCGCAGGTTTTGGATGCAGAAACTAAGGAACCCATCAAGGCAATGGTGGAAGTTTATGACATTAAAGCTAATCAAAGCTATATGTCTGATGCAACCAATCAAGATGGATATCTTCTTGCATCAATTCCCGAAAGATCGCAATACAGCATTTACGTAAGTGCTCCAGACTATGTTTTCTATTCTGATAATATTTCATGGCAGGATACCACTTCCGTAAATAAGCCACAGGAATTAAAAATCTATTTGCAAAAAATAACAAAGCCCGTAGTTGCTACCAACAACAAAAAAGAAACAGCTCCCGTAATTCTTAAGAATATATTCTTTGAAAGCGGTTCAGACGAACTACTTTCGAGCTCTGATTTTGAAATCACTAAACTTAGTAAAATCTTAATTGAATCTCCTGAGGCAAAGGTGAAAATTATTGGTTATACTGATAATGTAGGAAGCAAGGAGGATAATCAGATCCTTTCTCTCAACAGAGCAACATCAGTAAAGAATGCTCTTATAGAAAAAGGAATAGATGCTTCCAGAATTATGGTGCAAGGATTGGGTGAGGCAAACCCAATCGATACTAACGAAACAGAATTAGGAAGACAAAATAACAGAAGAACAGAGTTTGCTTTAATAAGAGCATAATGGGAAGAAGAAGAAATAAAAGAAAGATCATAACCAATGTACGTCTGACAGGAATTGCTGACAGAGGTAAGGCTGTTGGTCGCGATGAAGAAGGAATGGTTGTCTTTGTAGAAGGCGGAGTGCCTGGCGATCTGATGGATGTTATGACTCAAAGAAAAAAGAAAGGTGTCTGGAATGGCGTACCACACAAAATCCATGAATTCAGTGAAGATAGAACCGAGGCATTTTGCGAACATTTTTCTGAGTGTGGTGGATGCAAATGGCAACACCTAGACTATGCTGCGCAAATCAAACACAAAAACAAAGTCGTCTTGGATGCCTTTTCTAGATTGGCAAAAGTTGAAGTTGGAGAAATACAAAATATACTTGGGGCAGAAAAAATCAGAAACTATAGAAACAAAATGGTCTATAGTTTTTCTAATCGAAAATGGATCAAACAAGAAGTCATTGATAAAGGTGAGGAAGTAGATTTTAGAAATGGCTTAGGCTTTTATCGAGCTGGTGCATTTGATAAGGTTGTAGACATCAGTGAATGCCACTTACAGGAAGAACTAAGCAACAAGCTCAGAAACAGAGTACGAGACTACACCCTAGCAAATGAAATTAGCTACCATGATCCAAAAGCACACAAAGGATTCATGCGTAATCTTTTTGTGAGAAACAATCGCAAGGGAGAATGGATGGTCAATCTGGTATTTCATAAGGACGACCAAGAAATCATCAAACCGATGATGGAGATGATACATAGTGAATTTCCAGAAATTGTCTCACTATGGTACACGATAAATCCAAAAATGAATGACAGTACTGCAGACTTAGATAGGATTCACTTTAGTGGAGATAGATATTTAAAAGAATCATTGGGTGATGTGCAATTCAATATTGGACCAAAGTCATTTTTCCAAACAAATACCTACCAAGCCGAAAAATTATATCAGACGGTTTTGGACTTCGCTGATTTTCAAGGCACAGAAAATGTGTATGATTTGTATACCGGATTAGGGAGTATCGCGCTGTACGTTGCCAAGCATTGCAAGCATGTTGTAGGAATCGAAGAAATCGAAGCTGCCATCGAAGATGCTAAGATGAACCAACAACTTAATGGTATAGACAATGCTACTTTCTATGCTGGTGATGTAAAAGATATTCTTACAGATTCATTCGCAGAGAAACATGGCAAACCTGACATCTTAATTACCGATCCACCAAGAATGGGCATGCATGCAGATGTGGTACAAATGCTTTTAAAACTAGAAAGTCCCAAACTAGTTTATGTCAGCTGCAATCCATCTACCCAGGCAAGAGATATTGCCATCTTAAAAGAAAAATACGAAGTGTTAAAAATACGACCAGTTGACATGTTTCCTCACACACATCACATAGAAAATGTAGCTTTGCTACAACTTAAGTTATGAGTGTAAATCAGAGATATAAACAGCTAGAAAAGGAACTAAGTCCTTACAAAAAGGCTATGGCTCAAGCATGCGATACCATAATAGATAAAGAGGTATCTAAATACCCTATCATGATCGCTCACCAACAACAACTCGAATTGGGAATCCCAATAGTCACAACGGAAACCTTCCCTGAAGGAACTTGGAATATCCATGCATCAAGCCTTGAGGAATTCGTAGCAAAGCAAATTATCAATACAGAGAAGGTTCAAAACTTTAGGGCAACCTACAAAGATGTAAAAAGCTATATCTGTGTTTTCAGCCTAAGTGAACTAGGTGCCAAGTTTGTTTTCTTGACACGTGATCAAACCTAAACAGCTTACATACCTTCAGCCAATTCAATTAAGTCCAACAATTCCTCCCTGTAATTATGAGGATCATAACTCATTGCACTATTTATCCAAGATTTTACTTTAGGATAATCAGTTAAGCCAAGATGTTCAGAATCAAAAAGTAACATACCGAAACCAGCAACTCCTGCTGCAAATCTCAATGATTCTGTTGCATCCTGAAAGGCAGTTCCATTATCATAAATATATTCAGTAACCAATTGACTTGCATCTCCATCTGGCAACTTAAAGCGAAAGTCTATTTGGATAGCAGGTACGTTTCTGTCTTGATCTGCAGCCGGGATAATTTCATAAAAGGCGGTAATGTTTTGACCAATACTTAATTCGCCTGCATCTTTGGTATCATCTTCAAAATCTTCTTCATTAAGAACTCTATTTTCATAACCAATCAGACGATAGGCCTTCACATTTTCAGGTTTGAATTCGATTTGAATTTTGACATCTTTTGCGGAAGCATAAAATTTATGATACTCATGGACGAATACTTTAAGAGCTTGATCGTAATTGTCTACATATTCAAAAGTCCCATTTCCATGATTGGCCATTTGTTCCATTTTTCCTTCTTGATAATTACCGGTGCCTAGACCAACCACAGTCAAGAATACGCCCGTTTCTCTCATCTCCTCGATAAGTGCGATTAATTCATCTTGATCCCAGATCCCAACATTAAAGTCGCCATCTGTTCCCAAAATAATTCTATTGTTTCCACCTTCAATAAAATTTTCAGTAGCTATTCTATATGCTTCTCTGATTCCACCTTCTCCATTGGTTGAGCCTCCAGAACTCAATCCATCGATTGCATTTACAATTGTTTGTTTATCATCTCCAGCAGTTGATGGAAGTGCGACTCCAGGATTGGAAGCATAGGTTACAATAGATAATCTATCATCTGTGTCAAGTTCGTCCACCAAAGCTTTCATTCCTTCTTTCAGGAGAGGCAATTTATTTGCAGCAGTCATAGACCCTGATACATCGATTAAAAAAACCAAATTGGAAGCCGGAAGATCTTCTTTACTAATTTCTTTTCCTTGCATTCCGATTCTCAGTAGTTTATGAGTAGATTTCCAAGGACAATTTGCAATTTCTCCATTTAGAACTACAGGCTCATTGTAATTCTTTTCATAATCCATTGGAAAATAATTAATCATTTCTTCAATTCTTACTGCACCCAATGGTGGCAAAGAATTTTGTTCAGTTAAGTATCTTCTAATGTTTGCATAGGATGCGCCATCTGCGTCAATTGAAAAAGTTGAAACAGGTTCATCTGCAACATTCACAAATGCATTTTCTTCTGTCTCATTATATTGTTCTGTCCCCTGCACTTCACCTCCTGTTCCTCCATTCCCTAATGCTCCAAATCCACCTTCCGTAAAAACACCAGGATTGCCGTTCGTATCATCTGAATCAAAGGTATTTGGAGTCCCACCGCTAAAATTATCTTCACTGCAACTTGCTAAAAAAAGCAAAGCAGTAGCTAGTAGAAAAATATTTTTTTTCATGGTTTGTGATTTAAAATATAGAAAATTGAATGTTACTAAATGTGTGCTATGTCTTATTTATATTTACCAAAATGTAAATAATATCGTATTCGTGCGACTGGACCCATTCCAGTAATCGTGTATGTGCCTCCAGATTCAAACTCAGAATTTCTTAAAGCAGTATATTTCCCTCTTTCCAAATAACCCCTTGCTAAAGTATAACTTAGATCAAGAGCTAATCTCCCTCTATTCCCTAATATTTTTTCAACACTAAGTCCAAGGTCAAAATTGAAACTATTTTGCCTCCTCTGATCAATTTCTGAATTACTCTGTACACGATCAAAATCAAAAATACTTGCCTGATCAATATCATTGCTCGTTGCAAACTGACCTGACTCGAATTGATTTGGCAAATTAAGAATTGAATTTGCCAGCACTGATGCATGTAGGCCAAGCAAAAAGTCTTTCTTCAAAGGAATGGAATACTGAGTCCTCAAATAAGGACTGGCCACAGCAAATTTATTGATAACAAACTGCTCGTTTGATGTGATAATTGGGTTACCAGCCTCCAATGTATTATTTGGTGTATTCCACTCATCTATTTTTTCTTGATCAACAATCTCTCCCAACTTAAATTGATACAAAGAAGCTGTAAGTCCAATCTCTGCTGAAAATTTCCCAAAGTTTCTGCCAAAGCCTAAGCCTGCAGTATAACTAGGAAAAAGTTTTTGGGCAGGGACCAATGTTCCAGGACTAGGGTTCTGGTTAATATCTACTGTTGGGAATTTTACGCCAGCTTCTGTCACAACAAACCACGGTCTTGTTAATCCTTGATTTAAATCTAAATCAACAACCGCCTCTTCTTCATCCATTCTTTCGTCTTGAATCTCTAAGTCTTCAGTCTCTAAATCTTCAATGGCTATGACTTCTTCAAGTTCAAATAGATCTCTCTTTTCAAATACCGCCGATTCTGGAATTGCACTTACTTCATTAAGTACATCTTCCATTACTACATCTACACTCTCTACTTCAGCAACCACCTCAAGTCTTGATTCTCGGCTCTCGGCCCCCGACTCTTGGTTCCCAATTCTCGACTCCCCAACAAATATTTCGTTTTTCGTCTTTCGTCTCTCATCAACAGCCGCAAATCCCGACTCACTACTCTTGGTTCTCGACTCTTTCACCAGTCTTTCGTCTTTCGTCTTTCGTATTATATCTTCCTTCGATTCCTCAACAAGTCTTTCATCTTTGTTCTTTGGTCTTTCGTCTTCTTTCCTCTCTCGGCTCCCGGCTCCCGACTCTCGGCTCTCATCTTTCGTCTTTAGTCTTTGGTCTTCAAAAGCAAATCCCGGTTCCCGACTCTCGGCTCTCGGTTCTAGATTCTCATCTTTCGTCTCAAGTCTTTCGTCTTCTGTCTCCAAACCAAAATCAACAAATTGATATAATGCGACTGAAAGCACTGCAACTAATATAGCTGCTGCACCTAATCGCCACCAGGCAAAACCTGCTTTGCGATCATCTTGATCTGCATCTAGTAGCTGCTCCATTTTACTCCACTCTCCAGGATCTGGTGTGTCGGAGTAAGATTTCAATCGCTCTCTGAAATCGTCCTTGCTCATTTACTCAGCTTTATTTGATTTAAATTATTTATCTGTAATTGTAATTCGTTCTTTGCTTTTGCTAAAAGCCACTTTGAGGTATTACTTTTTATCCCAGTAATTTCTTCAATCTCTCTGTGCTTGTACCCATCCACTACATACATAGAAAATACCAGCCTCTGTTTATCTTCCAATTTTTGAATCAGCTCAAAAATTTGCTCTGTTGCTAGGTTATTCAAGGCTTGATTTAATTCAGAATTGTTTGCTTCCACAATCGCGCTATCTACGGGTGCCATCGCCTTGCTATGCCTATTCTTACTTCTTATATTATCAATGCTTGTTTTGATGAGAATATCATTGGCCCATCCTAGAAAATTTGTTCCAATCCTAAATTTGTGGATATTCTTGTACACCTTCAACATTGCCAAATTAAATACCCAATTGGCATCTTCTCTGGATTTGTTATACCTCATCGCTGTACCTATCAGCTTTGAATAGGTAAAGTTGTAAAGTTGTTCTTGAGCTCTTCTATCTTGTTTAGAACACCGCTCAAGTACCGAATCCAGTGGAAAAGACTGCATTTATAACAAGTACTTTATTGTGTTTGCTGATATAGCGTACAAAGTTGGATTTTGGTTGGTAATCTCAAAAATTTCTTAAAAAAACTTAAAAAAGCAACGAAATCACAGCTTGTAGCGATATACCTACTAAAATCTAACTTATGAACAATTTAGTCCATTATCTGAAAATAGGGGTTTTAGCAATAATTCTGACGAATTTATTATCTGCTTGCTCTAAAGAGGAAGGTCCTACTGGCCCTTCAAAAGAATTTACTTGTGATCATATATCCCTTACGGTCAATAACTTTCTTCCCGAAGATCTAGATAGTATTAGTATTGGCAGTCAAAACTTTGGCTTGATAGCCGCTGGAGATACGGAGGTCTTATGCTTGGATGAAAGTTATGCTTATATGTCTTCACCTGATTTCTTGATTCTCTTTATGAATGCTTTGTATGAAGATGAAAAGGTCTATGATGGCTACTTTTGTGGCACTGGATTAATGCCTATTGTGGAAGGGGAATTTGAAATTGACATAACGGAAGTAAGTGATCAATTT
Source organism: uncultured Saprospiraceae bacterium (assembly GCA_938033975.1). Taxonomy (GTDB): domain Bacteria; phylum Bacteroidota; class Bacteroidia; order Chitinophagales; family Saprospiraceae; genus JAHDBF01. The sequence continues at coordinate 7,152 of CALHKJ010000536.1, forward strand.
TTGATCTATGAATTCAAATAAAAAGAAAGGGCTGAGTCAAACAACTCAGCCCTTTTTATTTTGAAATTAAATCAACTTTTATTTAATCACAATAAAACGTTTTGTGATAATCTTATCACCTGCTTGTAGATTGATAAAATAGAAACCAGGATCAAATTCAAAAGCATCAACTTGTAGTTTTTGTTTACCGCTGTTAACTTTCAAAGAATTTACTGAAACTACTTTTCCATGAACATCTAAGATTGTTATATCTACATCAGAATCAAAATTAATATCATATTCTACATTTAAGATATCACTAGTTGGACTAGGATATACAGACATGTCAGAAATTAATAGTTCATTTTGTTGAGATATCACTTCGAAGGATTCTGGATCAACTTGAATATCAGCATCCTCCATCTCTCTGCTTCCATTACTACATCCAGTAATATTGATATCATCAATATAAATTCTATCATTATTTGCTGATGCATCACACATTAATCTAAACTTAGTTGTATTGGTATATGTACCAGTAATTACAACAGACTCGGAGTAGAAGGCATTATTTTGAAATTCTGATCCACGAGCCCAAGTAGCGACTGTAGTCCACGAACTTCCTCCATCTAAAGATCCTTGCAACCAAAAATCTTCTCCGTTCTCCATACCAACTGGATAATAGGTGAATTCAAATGTTACTTCTTCAAAACCAGACAATGACAAATTATCAGTTGTCATAGCTGATGCTGAACCGGAATTATCTCTAATTCTTATACTTCTTGATCCAGAACTTGAATAAGGAGCATAATTTACTCTTGCACAATCAGATCCACCATCATTCCAACTACCCCATCCAGATTCAAAATCATTAAAGTCAATTGCGACATATGAACATCCTCCACCATTATTACATGGTGCACAAGGTCCTCCACAATCAACTCCTGTCTCGCCTTGATTCTGAATTCCATCATTACATGTTGCACATGCTGTACATGGTCCTCCGCAGTCGACTCCTGTCTCACCTTGGTTTTGTACACCATCATCACATGTAGGACATGCTGAACAAGGTCCTCCACAGTCTACTCCTGTTTCTCCCTGATTCTGAATTCCATCATTACATGAAGTACATGGCGAACAAGGTCCACCGCAGTCTACTCCTGTTTCTCCTTGGTTTTGAATGCCGTCATTACATGTTGCACATGCTGTACATGGCCCACCACAATCTACTCCTGTCTCTCCTTGGTTTTGAATACCATCACTACAAGTAGCAGTTGGTCCACCACCTAAGCAGAAGTTTGTTGTTTCTGTTGATGTAAAGGCACCTCCAGAAGCCAATGTATTTCCTCCTGAACTGACATTATAAGAGCCACTTCCATATGAGCAACAAATACCATCACCGTAAGCATCATTAATTGTAAAATTATAACATCCATCTGCTAAACATTCTGTAATAGTTACTGTAGAACCATCTGGCTCAGAACCATAAGTTCCACCTGAAGCAACCGTTGATCCATTGCTGTTTGTAATAGTCCAACTTGTTTCTTCTGGGTAGTTGTCAAGATTTATTGTTACAACAACTTCATTATCAGAACAGCTTGAAGAACATGGCGAGCAAGGTCCACCGCAATCAACTCCTGTTTCGCCTTGATTCTGAACTCCGTCACTACATGTAGCCGGCGTACCAGAACCACATCCATTTGAATTTAATATTGAAGATCTAAAGCCACCTGTATCAAACAGAGCTCTCATTCTTGTTTTCTGTCCTTCAGTAAATAAATGCATACAAGCATCGTCAGAGTAGTCCATATAGTTTTCAACCATATCTGTTGAATTACAGGAAGTGTGTCCTGTTGCACATCCATAATTCGGATTATCAGAAGCTGGTGTATCAGCGACAAAATCATCGACGTTACAATTTCCATCTCCCCAAATATGTCTTAGATTCAACCAGTGCCCAACTTCATGAGTTGTAGTTCTACCAAGATTAAAAGGTGCAGATAAATATCCAGTTGTACCGAAATAGTTAGGACCTACAACAACTCCGTCTGTGTTAGAAGATCCTCCAGGAAACTGAGCATAACCCAATATTCCTCCACCTATATTACAAACCCAGATATTAAGGTAATCTCCAGTAGGCCAAGCGTCTACCCCTCCATTACTAGAAAACTTCATTGCATCATTGGTTCCCCAGCTTGAATTAGAAGAGGACTTTCTTGTTATACCAGTTGTAGCATTCCCATTAGGGTCAACGCTGGCAAGACAAAACTCAATTTCGCTATCGGCGTTTTGAGGCCAGTCATTGTTAGAATCAGAATTTAGCAATCTAAAGTCCTCATTCAAAACTGCAATTTGAGAATTGATCTGAGCATTGCTAATATTTTCATTTGAATTGCTGTAGATAACATGCACTACAGTTGGAATTGTGATAACTCCATTGACTGCCCTATCTGGATTATCAATAAATCTTTTGGTATGCTCCTCAATACCTTTCATCGTTTGAGAAATTTTTGCATCATTGGCTTTTCGATATTCCAAATTTTGCATAACACCGCAGTCTCGATGTGATTGAGCATTAAGGTTTAAGCTGATGCATACGAAGAGCATCATTGCAAAGTAATTTAACTTCATTTGGTTTAAAGTTTTAAAAAATTATAGTGAATTGATGTAGGAATGGAAATTATTCGTTTGCTAACTAATTATGAACTAAAAGTAAAGAATATTTCTCAGGTGAAGGAAGATTGCCAAATAAAAAATCAAAAATTAGGGTAAACACCCAATTTATGTATTTCATATTGCTTTTGGACAAAATATTTAAGGCTGCACTCCGTTATTAAAATCTACTTGAAATTGTAAGCTAGGAACTGCTTATACCAAATCGCTAGCCTTCAAAAACATCAAAGGCAACTCGGAAAGTATTTGAATGCGCTTCGATGATATCTGAAATTTTCTCAGCATATCCTCCACCCATGCTTACTGCCACTGGGATATTTCTTTTATGCGCTTCCGCAAATGTGATCTGGTCCCTCATCTTACAACCTTCTATACTTAGACCAAGTCTACCTAACTTGTCAACGGCTAGAACATCTACACCAGAGAGGTAAAATATTAAATCAGGTCTAAGCTTGTCTATCAATTCGGGCAAAACAGATTTTAGTTTTAGAAGATAAAGTTCATCACTACAAGCATCTGGCATTTCAATATCCAAATCTGACTGTTCTTTTCTATGAGGATAGTTTTTTTCACCGTGCATGCTAAATGTAAACACCCTCTTATCATGCTCAAATATCTTGGCAGTTCCATTGCCTTGATGAACATCAAGGTCTACAACCAAGATCTGATTGACCTCTTTTCTATCTAAAAGTAAATTAGATGCGATGGCAATATCATTGAAAATACAAAAGCCTTCTCCCCTATCTGCAAAGGCATGATGTGTACCTCCAGCAATATTCAATGACACTCCACTCTTCATGGCATGATAAGCACATTCCAAGGTGCCGTGGGCTATATACTTTCCTCTCTCGATTAAATCTTCTCTAACAGGAAAACCGATTGCCCTTTCTTGTTTTCGTGGAAGTGGTAATGAATGAAGTGAATCGTAATATTCTTGTGTATGAGTAAGTAATGTTTCTTCTTTACTTAGTTGTTGAGGAGTAAAAAAATTTTCTTCTGTTACCAAGCCCTCATGTAATAATTGTTGAGGAATTAGATCATATTTTTCCATCGGAAAGCGATGACCCTCAGGCAAAATATATTTGTAGACTGGTGAAAAAGCAATTTTAATCAAAAGACTATCTGACTAAGGTGATACTAAACGTTTTATACTCCTCTTCCCCTTGAGCATTATTGAATTTTATCATCCCTACATATACCCCTTGCTCTGCATCCAAACCATCATGTGTTCCATCCCAATAGGTGTTTTCATCATTACTTAAAAATGGTTCTGCTGTAAATACTCGATTACCCCAACGATCAAAAATCATAAATTCAAAAATCTCAATCCCTTCACTTCCATAGATAATATAACGATTATTGAAATCCTCATCTGGAGTAAAAATATTTGGAGTATAAATGCCTACAAAAACAGCATCAGGTATATAGCTAAGCAAAATAGTATCTGCAACAAGACAAGCATTTATTGTTAAGGCAGAAACATAAACCTCTGTGTCTTCCGTAATTACAATATTACTTGTTGGACAGGCTTCACAACTCAATTGCCCTGAACTAGAATTCCAAATTGGTTCTTCTGCAGTATTACTTATAAAGTTCAACTCAAACATATTGTTTGACAAATCCAATGCTTCAACACTGCTTTCTCCATCGTCGATACTAATACTGATCATTACCAAACTATCACAGCCATTTGCAGCAAGCAAAGTAAACTCATCCGTATATGCTTCAGAAATTTGTTCTCCATTAATCATAATACTTTCACCTTGGCAAATGATTGAATCAATCACGGTAGTTGAAGGCTGAAGCAACTCTGTGGTATAATTTACAATCGTTGCACAGTCTGTTCCATTTGCTTCCATTGTATAGAAACCGTTAAGATTATCATCGGTAATTTCAAATCCATTTACCATTAATACTGCACCCTCACATTTTTCATACTCTTCATTTATTTCAGTCGTTGGGAAAAAATCAATACTGACTGTCACAATACTATCACAGCCATTCATCGCTGCCCCCTCCAAACTTACTTCTGCAGATTCCATTCCTGCGAATAGTTCAGTTCCTAAAATATTGATGGTATCTCCCTGACAGATTGTCTCCATTTCAAATCCTGTCGGCCCTGTAAAGAAATCAATCATAACTGTAACGGTACTATCACAGCCATTTGCGGAAGCGCCTAACAAAACAATGTCCATCACCTCCAAGCCTTCATAAAATTGCTCACCTAAGATTTCAATTGTGTCGCCAGAACAAATTGTTTGCATTTCTTCTCCAAACGCTTCTTCATAAAAATCTAATGACACTAATATTATACTGTCACAACCCAAATTTGACCCAGCTATGATTGTATCTTCACCAATTGGATTGTCGAAATCATAAATGATATCATTTATTTCTTCCATCTCCCCTACACATAAGGTCATATCCACTATATTAAAACTTGCATTATCAAAGCTAATGTCTACATAGATGATACTATCACATCCATTCGATGCTGCATCTTCTAAAAGCAATTGGATATTGGTATCTTCTGTATAAATATTACCTCCAATAGTAACAGGAGTACCAATACAATAAGTATCATTTTCAAAATTTTCCGCTGGAAAAACTTCTTCTACTTCTATAAATACTATCGACCCGCAATTGTAAATTGAAAAGTCAGTAATACTAGAATTTGTTGTATAGAATTCTCCATTGTACTCAAATGCTTCGCCTGGACAGAATTGTCCAAAGACAGTCTCCTCTATGGTCTGTTCATATGAAAAATCAAAAGCATCTAGATTTGAAAAATCAAAAGCACAGCTTGATCCATTAGCCAAACTCTCGATAGTAAAACTAAAATTCCCAATCTCTTCTCCGATAGAAATGGCCTTATCACTTTGCTCTCCTGGCTCTCCATCTGCACATAGTAAATAAACCTGATCCCCAGAATCAGTAATCACAGTAGAAAATGATTGACCGTTTGCATCGTTGATAAAATTCAACTCAAGACTATAAAAACTATTTGATTCAATAACTAAATCTAAGCATTGATCTGAACAAACAAAATCGTCAGAAAGCTGAGCTGAAAATACCTCTTGATCCAATACTCCAATGGTGAAAGATGAACTTGCTCCTCCACAATCTCCCGTGCTCTCAATGATGTATTGAAAGTCTCCTTCTCCAAGAGCTGAGGTCCATAAACCATCAAAAATTTGATTGCCCGGGTTAGAAGCTTCAACGAAATATCCGCCTCCACTCTCGCCTTCTAATAATCCAAATAAATCAATCGTCTCACCTACGCAAAGCGTTGAATCTGTAATAGCGACTCCAGCAGAAACATCATTGCTAAGTATAAATGTGAGCTCAGCACTATCATCCGGACATTCATCTGTTGTGGAAGTAACTGTATATTCAATCACAATCGGAGTATTTATATCTCCTTCTGCGGTATTCCAAAGATTGTTGTTCGGTCCACCTAGTGAGACATCATTGCTAGAAAATACGCCACCTAACTGTGCATTTCCACTCAAATAATCATTTAAGTCTATTACTGGGCCTTGACAATTATCAATCGAAATATTATCACCTGCCATAGGTGCTTCTATCACATTAACATCAAAAACCACTTCCTGAGCAGGACAACCAGAGACATTATTAAATATATAAATCGTAGTTGATTCGAATATCGTTTCGCCAACTTGTAAAATTTCTCCTCCTCCATTTATCTCTGTAGCGTAAGCTTCATCGTTTGTCAAAAAATTTCCAGTTATTTCTGGTAAGGTAAAACCTGTAGTTGAGCAAACTTCAACATTTGGAATAGGATCTATGATAGGTTCTACTAATAAGGAGATTATAAATTCTTCATTTCCATTTACAACACAGCCTTGATCAATTGTCGGATCATAAACATACAAGGTATAATCACCCGGTGCAGTCAAAATCTCGCCAGCTAAAAAGGCATCACCAGAACCATTTTCTTCTGTAAAATACATCGCACCTGCGGTAGCTCCTCCGATTGGCAGTAATTCAAAATCACCACATGATTCATCTGGTGTATCAGCTAAAATATATTCAATGGCTCCTGTGAAATTCAAATCGATTATCTGCTCATCAAAACATCCTGGTCCATTTTCTGCATAGACATAAAGTGAAGTTATGCCAGACCCTTCGCTTATACCATCATTCGCATCATAAGGATCACCTGTTTGATTAGGTCCTGTGTAATACAAAAAGAAACCATTAGGATCTAAATCTTGAACTGCTATGCTAGGAAGGATAATTTCTCCGCATCCTGTAAGTTGGATTAAGGGTGATTCAATAGTAGCTTGCAATAGAACATCTACCATAAAGCTTTGCATCGCTATACAATCTACATTGTCACCTGCTATCAAGGTATACATACCTGAAGTCATGACCACATCTCCTATTGCAAATTGATTACCAGATGGGTCTTCATAAAAAACATTAGTCCCGAGGTTTGATCCAGATGGGAAAGGAAGTTCATAAGAACCACAAGCAACTACATCATCTATTGGATCTAAGCTAGGAGTAGGTATTTCTTCCAGTTCCAAAGGCACAGGATCAGAACTACAAATACCATTATCTGCAACAGCAAAAACAATTTGAGGAGATATAATAGGCTCGAAGTTAGCTGGATCCGAAATTGGAGCAGTTTGGTTCATATCTTCAAACCAAAGAATTGTTTCTGCAATATTTATTTCATCATCAAAAAGTGTCAAATCAAATGTGGCACCTTCACATAAAACTAATGGACCACCTGGAATATTAGCTGTTGGATTTAAATCTAAAGAAATTGTAAAAGATTCATTTCCGTTAATAACACAAGTTTGGTCAATGGTAGGATCATAGACATAAAGTGTATAATTGCCTGGTGCTCCTAAAAAGTCACCTTGCAAATAAGGCACTCCTCCTCCATCTAATTCCGTAAAATACATAACTCCTGCTGTCGCACCAGCTATTATAGGTAGCTCATAATCGCCGCAAGCTTCAGTAGGGATTGTCGGCAAAACATATTCTATATCATTTGTAAAACTTAATTCGATCAGTACTTCATCAAAACATCCAGGTGCACTTTCTGCATACACATACATTTCTGGTATGCCAAAGGATTCCATAATCCCGTCACCTTCAGCATAAGAATCACCCGACAGTCCTTGATCTGTATTGTAGGTCGAAAATCCATTTAGATCTAAATCTTGAACATCTATAAATGGCAAAATGATTTCGCCACAGCCAGTAAGATCTGCAATAGGAGATATAATGGTTGGTTGGGTTACAATTTCAACCATAAAACTTTCTGTTACAACACAAAGTGGATCATCACCAGCAAATACTGTGTACATACCTGAGGCTAGTGCTATATCACCAATCTGAAATTGAGCTCCTAAATCATCCTCGTAATAAATATTGCTTCCAAGGTCAGTTCCTGCTGGAGTAATAAATTCGAAAAAATTACATCCTACTTGATCATCAATTGGATCCAAAATTGGTGTGGGTGATTGTATAAGGTCCAAGGTTACAGGGGCTGACTCGCAGATTCCATTATTAACAACTGCAAAAACAGTTTGTGGATTACTGGTAGGATCATAGGAACTTGGGTTACCGATCATTGAACTAAGACTGGCGTCTTCATACCAAAGAATAAATTCCGTTGGATTGATTGCAGCATCAAAGGAGCTAAGATTAAATGGAAGACCTTCGCATTGAACAATCTCATCTGGATCATTGGCATCTGGTATTTGTTCTATATCATAACTTATTGTCCCGCTTGCTTGCCCATCGCAACCATTAGCATCCATTATTGATAATAATTCAATACTTATATTTAAGCCAGCTGCAACTCCTGGAAGAACCAAATCATCATTTCCATCTCCGTCAAAATCTGTAACCAATGGTATAGGTAAGAAAAGATTAGGATCCACACATAAAGACATAGTTCCACCTGCTGCTACCAATGGAGGTATTGGTAAATCTAAAGAAATAGGACCACCTGTAATTTGTATAATACCACTATAAGGCGGAGTTCCTCCATTTAAATTTAAAATAAGTTCATTGGCTGAATCTGTGCATAAGCCTGGACATAAGCTCCCTCCACCATCAATCATTCCTACCGGTTCAGAATTTACAATTATTGGAACTGAAGAAGAACCAATACAACCATTTTGATCAGTAACTGTAACTGTCCAATCACCTGTTAAACTTGGATTAGCATTAAACACTGAATAATCTGCATCCGTAGTACTTTCACTTATTCCCGAACCAGGAGGACCTTCCCAGTCATAATCGCAAGTTGGACAAGTTGGTGTATTTGTTACAGAAAACATCAAATCGTCACCTTCACAAAACATTGCACTCGGAATATCAATCTGTGGCATCAAGCCAGCTGATACATTTATATCTACTGATTCCGGTACAGAATAACAGGTACCATCAAATGTAACTGCATATACTGTTGTAGAACCAGTTGTATAAGTCGATGGATTGGCAATTGGAGAACCGGGTACATCCGCTGGATCTTCAAACCAAAATACATCCAAGCCGGTGCTACAATTTGCATCATCATCTAAAAGTGTTAGGTCAACCAAAGCATCTCCAGTTTGATCAGCACAAGGTTCTAATGGTCCTGCTGCACAAACATCTGGGCCTCCAACATCAATTGTAAAGTCAGTACTTGAAGTACAACCATTTATATCGGTAGCAATTACAGTATAAATTCCTGACTCATCTGAGGTTAAATTTGTTAAAGTAGTTGTAAGACCTGTTCCAACACTAGAACTATTAAAAATCCAATCAGCATCATTGAAAGCACTGCTTAAATTTAAGCTTACATCTTCCCCAATACAAACCTGATCACTGGGTGAAAGAAAGACATCAGAAGTAACAACTTGGTCATTACAAATTATAGTGATATTTGAAAGCTCCATGAATTCTCCACTTGCCCAAGTTTGAGAAATTGCATCTAGTTCAATATCGTAGGATTGATTGGGATCCAAACAATCTGAAGTATAAGTATAGGTTTCGTCGGATGAAAAGAAAGTTCCTCCGATCAGTTCGTTAATTTCAAGACTTCCATCAAATTGGAGTTCTATTAGCATGAAGTCCCAACAGTCAGAACAGTCAAATGCAAGTGGGTCATTTGGGTCACCAGCGCAAGAATTACACTCAGCAACATGTTCTAAATTTCCTGCACCTGCCCAAGGGTCAGAATTAAAGTCAATCGATATTTCAATGGACGTGCATCCACCTATTGTTAAATTTTCACTATAGGTTTTAGGACCATCGTCAAC
>CALHKJ010000537.1 GCA_938033975.1 uncultured Saprospiraceae bacterium
ATCAGTATTGGGGCATGTCAAAATTAAAAACAAAATCAAGCATTGGGATACTGGTCCTAACATGCTATGATCAGGGAATGCCTCCTTCGTCAGCACTCCCGATATAGCCGATCCGTTAGGCCCATGTGTGAAAATTCCAAAAAAGATTGGGATTCAAGAAAAGAAGATTCAAAATCAAATTATGCTCAGAGATTAAATTAGCTTTGTAAAAACAGAATATTAAGTGAAGAATTATTGCTCTGAATGAGGATTTGTTCTGGGATGAGAGCATTTTAAAAATAGATTCTATATGATATAAACAGCGAATATGTTCAAGAAAATTGCAGTGACTGTTAGTGTAATTCTGTACGCAATTATAGTTCCAATTTTGGAAGTAAATGAAACACATGTTTGGAATCCTGACTGGACACCTCATGTTAGAATTCATGAAGTTTGGCAACTAATTACAAACTCTAGTATTGGAATATTGTGCCTATGGTTAGTTTGGTTTAAAAAAGAAACTCGACTAAGTTCTTTACTCAGTTTATTGGTTATGGGAGGATTTTTATTGGCATTCTTATTAAAAGATAGCTATGGCGGTTCTATGAAGTTTCTTGATGGTAGCGAAAAAACAATTTTTGGAATTAATATTGGAATTTTAGGTTTTGGAATAGCAACTTTATTCTTAATTCTGTCTCATGTTACTGCCAAAAGTGTAAATACTACACATAACACTATATGATGACAGCAAATCTCGCCTTCGTCGAGAGACACTGCTTATAATCGTCCGTAAGGTGCAATTCCCCGGATTCGAATGACCAAAATTGAAATAAAAGACATCAATTTCTCCTCGGCAAATTAATTTCCCTTTCTTACCAATCGACACTTATCGATATTTGCATTGGCTATAATCCACAAGGTTGGATTCGAGCTTCAAAGAGACCACCTATAAAAATTTAAACTTTTTGAAAGCAACTAAAGGTAAATCATGATAAATCTAAAAATATAGCTTTGTCTCCCCTTTGTCTACCCTATTTTTTAGCAGTTCAATACTTTTTATCATACTTTATACATCAATTCAAACCCTATCTAACGACGCAAGATTATGAAACGATCCGTGCTATTATTTCTATTGAGCTTTTTTATTTCTCAATCATTCACGCAAGTAGGAATTGAAATAGACGGAAAGGTCAAGATTAATTACCCTGAAACCCAACAAGCAGGCGCCCAATTACAAAAAGTAGTTGTAAAAGAAAATGGTCAGCTTGCTATTAAGGCTTCTGAAGATCCAGTCCTAATAGAATCACCTAAACCCTTGCCCTATTTTGGCAATTATAGTAATTTTACCACCGAACATGAGGCAGGCTATTATTACAAACACGACAACAGAGTCTATCTAGGAGGAATAGCTAGTAACTACGAATCGATCCAACACAATGATACCATTGCCATTCTTCCTCCAGGCTATAGGCCATTAAACAGACTGATTGCTACAGGTTTTCAAAATTCAAAAACGATCAGGCTAAATATTGAATCAACTGGGGTGATCAGAGTATTATCCCAAGAGGATTATCCATCTGGCTATCTCGGTTTAACTGGTATTAGTTTTCCATATACATTTGAACTTGGCCAAGAAATTGGTGGAGGTTACCTATTCTATGTATGCGACCCTCCTGAAGATTTGAATGGAGATGGTGTTCTCGATCAAGGTTTGGTAGCGGCACCTTTTGATCTAGCAAATGCAAGCTGGGGCTGTTCTTCAGTTTTTATGAATACATCATATGATGGTATTGGTGATGGCATTTCAAATACAGAAGCCATAGTGACCAATTGTAGTGAACCTTCTATAGCTGCCAGATTATGCGATGATCTCGAGTTAAATGGATATACAGATTGGCATTTACCATCACTGCAAGAGATAGAGCTGATTTGGGAAATATTGGCAGATTCAGATGGAGATGGAATCAATCAAGGCATCAATGATCCTTTCAATATTGGGAATTTTGAAACAGCATTTTATGCAACAAGTACAGAAGAAACCGAATATCAAGTTTGGCAAAAAGGATTCACTTCTGGAGTAAGCAATATAGAGCTTAAATCCGGCACATACAAAGTCAGAGCCATCAGAATTTTAGAGGTAGAATAAACATTTGATCAGGGCTAATTAAAAAATCAATTTAGTTGAAATGAAAAAGAAAATCCTAGTACTCCTTGTCTCTATCTTAGCTGGATCCAACAATCAAATGCTTAGTCAAGTACAGTTCGAGATGGACAATAACTTGGTGTTAAAGAATTTAGATACTGTAACTAACAATTCTTCTTTGTACGAGTTAACAAGATCCAGTGATCACGAATTAAATGTAAAACAAGCTTCTTCAATTCATATAGAAGGTTTGCAAAATATTCCATATAACTCTGGTTTTGAAAACTATGGAGCCAGCTATAAAAATGGACATTTCTACAAACACGAAAATAGAGTTTATCTTGGAGGTTTGATCAGAAGAACCAATGGAGGACCTTTTTTGAACGATGATGTAATATTTGTTTTACCTAATGGCTACCGACCAGAGTATAGGCTAATTGCCAAGGGAAGTCAAAGTGGTTCTCTATTACGTATCAATATAGAAGTAGATGGAAGAGTAAGAATCATTGGTAATGCTCCAAACTCACTTGATTTTTTAAGTTTGGATGGCATTTCTTTTAGAACCCCATCTTTGTATCTCAGTCAAGAAATAGCTGGAGGCTATTTGTTTCATATTGCAGATCCCCCCGTTGATTTTGATGGAGACGGCATAGCAGATCTAGGTTTGATTTGTGCTTATGAAGACATCATCGGAACCACTTGGGGCTGCCCCGATCTTCTCATTGGAGATTTAAGTAGCGCTTTGGGTGCAGGCTTTGCCAACACACAAATCATTATCAATGAATGTCCAGAAGAAGATATCACGGCTAGAGTTATTGACAACCTTGTTGCAGATGGATTTAATGATTGGTTTATGCCTACTTACCAGACACTGGAAATTATGTGGAATGTTCTTGCTGATACAGATGATAATGGGACCAATACTGGCCCTTCAGATCCAGGGAATATTGCTGGTTTCTCTGCTGTTTTTTATTCCGGAAGTAATAATTACATTCTTGGTGAAAATATTTTGGTACAAGGGGTAACTTTTGGCTCTTACAGTCTTTCTTCAGGGTCAAAAAGCGAGATCAATAATGCCCGTCCAGTTAGAATCCTAAAAGTGTCTGATTTATAATCCTTCAAGCCTTCAAAATGAAAATTTATTTTTATCTATGTCCTATATTCTTTTTGTGTTGGGGTACTTCACTTAAAGGACAAATTTCTGCAGAAACTGAAACCAACTTACAGCTCAATACCATCGACACAATTCAAGCCGGTGACAATGTGATGATAGATAAAAATGGTCAGCTGCACTTCACCACCAATGGACAGTCCAAACAAATAGAATCCAAGAATGAACTTTCATTGAGCAGTAAATATCTCAATTATGGTGTAGGATATGAAGGTGCTTTCTATTATAAACACAACAATAGAGTCTATTTAGGCGGATTGGTTAGAGCGGTCACTGGTTCGCAAACAGTTGATTGGTTTGACTTAGTCGGAACCTTACCCAAAGGCTACAGACCTGAAAAGATCGATTTTGTTCAAGCCACTCAAAATGGAAATTCTATAATATTAATAATCAATCCTAATGGAACTATTATAGTGACAACGGACGGCAATGGCACAAGTGATTATCTATCATTGGAAGGAATAAACTTCTACAGAGCAGATCGTTTGGGTGATTTTGTGGATGGAGGATACCTCTTCTATATCGCAGATCCTCTTGAAGACTTGGATGGAGATGGGGATTTGGACAGAGGTCTCATTGCTGCTGATGTACATACCGGCGCATCTTCTTGGCAATGTGAAAACATCGACATCAATTCAGACAGCACAGCAATCGGTTTTGGCTATATCAATTCTCAACTTGCACTTGATGTGTGTAATTTCCAATCTGGCCCTGTCAAAGTCTGTGATGATCTGGTTTTAAATGGCTATGATGATTGGTTTTTACCATCTCATGAAGAACTCAAACTCATTTGGGAAAATCTTGTTGACTGGAATGGCAGTGGAAATAATGATGGAAACAGCATTGGCGATTTTAGTACTAGCAATTATTGGAGTTCCTCAGAAGCAGGATTTCTTACCCACCACATTCGAGCCGTTTCAATGACCAATGGATACTCTGGTGCTGTTTTTCCTAAAGACGATTTTATGAGTTATAGAGCTGTTCGGGTTTGGGACTAATTTGGTGATTGATGATGGATACACGTCCTTGATATAACTTGAAGAACTCACCTTTCCTTTTGGTCCCGAAGAAGTATGAACAAGCTTCCTTACAATACAGCAATAAAATAAATGAAAAGCATTCTTAAAATATTATTCTTCTATGTGGTACTAATTGTTGCCGTCTCCTATTTATGGTTAAATCCCTATTCAATTAATACCAATAAAATACGGCTGGAACATAAGAGTAGATGATAATTATGGAAAAATAATCGAATATGGAGGCTCACAAGCTGGAGCAAGTAGTTTTTTTCAAATTTATTTAGATAAGAAAGTTATAGCTTCTGTAATTTCAAACAATACTTATTCTGACAATGAAGTATATTTTTTGGCACGGGATTTATCCAACATTATGCTGGATACTGTAAACTGGAAAAGACCCTTAAATTATTATGTGCCTCTCAATAATGAACTTTTACAAAACTATGTAGGCGAATTTCAATTGGATGATAAATTGTTTACAATATCCATAGACAAAGGACAACTTTATGGGCAGTTGCACCACTATCCTAAAGTCCCATATCTCCCAAATTCCACAAACGAATTCTTTTGTCGCTATTTCGATGGAATTCTAAAATTCAATAAAATTGGTGGTAAAGTCAATTCTTTGGAATATGCCTATAAAGGAAAACCTGAAATATACATAAGGCAAAATTAAAGTATATGCCTAACAATAGGTATGACTGCGTATCTGTTTCCTTTGTCGCAGAGATGCTGCATATCGCAGAACCACTTTAGGCAAGTATTTGATAAAACCAAAATTAGAGAAAATAAAATGACATTTAGTTACACAAAAAAAAGCATTAGTAAAAATCAAAGGAGTAAAGCAACTTTCCACAAAACTCGATGAAATTCATCTAAACAATTGGTACGTGAATTGGTAACTTTATTCAGAAAAACGATTTGCTCTCATAATAAAGTCTGAACGATTTATGACGAACGACGAAAGACTTATTGAAGATGGGGAGACAGAATCATCTCCAATAAGTCAAAGAACTATAAAACAATAAGGCTCTATTTTTTTAGGTAGTCTTTAATTCCATAGCTCGCTAATACTCCTTCACCGGTAGCTGCTGCTACTTGAGCAATTGCTCCTTCACGACAGTCTCCAGCGGCGAAGATTCCTTCTACACTTGTTTCAGCCAAACCTGATGTTTTGATAAAACCTCTTTCATTAAGCTCAACAATATCCTTGAAGGAATTGGTATTAGGTACAAGGCCTATAAATATAAAAGCCCCATCTGCTTCTAATACACTTTCTTCTCCTGTGTCATTATCCTTGATCCTAATTCCTTTAAAGCTATCTGATTCATCTGAGACAAACTCTAGACTTGTCTTATTCATATAGCTTGTTATATTATCTATACTTTCCAATTTTTCAACATAAGTTTCAGAAGCAGAAAAAGTAGGAAGGATATTGACAATCTTCACACTTTTGCAAAAGCCAGCAAGGAAGATGCCCTCCTCCAATGCGGAATTACCACCTCCAACAACTATGATATCCTTATCTCTATAAAAAGCACCATCACAGGTTGCACAGAAATGAACTCCACTTCCTATCAATGCATCTTCTCCAGGGATATTAAGTCTTCGATAGGTAGACCCAGTAGAAAGCACAACTGATTTACCATAATAATTAGAAGCCTTGGTTTTGATTTTAAAATGACCATCCTCTCTCGTAATTGAACTTACATCTTCGCCTGTTTTTATAGTTGCACCATATACTCTAGCCTGTTCCTCCATCTTATCCATTAAAGCTGGACCAGATATAGAAGTGAATCCTGGATAGTTTTCTATTTTTTGTGTTAGAAAGGCATTACCGCCTATCGTCTTCTTTTCTAATATCAAGGTGTCAAATTTATCTCTTTGAGCATAAATCGATGTCGTCAACCCAGCAGCACCTCCACCAATAATAATGGTATCATAAATACGATCTTCTTTTACAACATCAATGTTCAATGCTTGACGAAGTTCTTCGTTTTCGGGCTCTACTAATACTATTTCATCATTGATAAGGATCGTAGGTATACGACGCTTTCCATTGTTGAGCTCTTTGATGACAGGGATTGCCCATTCATTTTCTTTTTTATCAATTTCGATATATTGAAAATTGATTTTATTATCCGTTAGATATGCTTTTGATTTACGACAATCAGGGCACCAATCGGCACCATACATGACCACTCTGTAATCTTCATTTATTCCTAAAGCTGCCCCTAGTTGGGTATTGTCAGGATTAGTATGACTTGAGCCATTAATAATTAAGGTTGGAATTATTCTTTTTCCATTATTAATTGTCTCTACTTTTTTAGTTGCCTCCTGATCTAGGTCGACATCTATATAGTCAAAGCTGATATTGTTTTCTTTTAAGAAAGCTTTGGCTCTTCTACAATCTGGACACCAATCGGCTCCATACATGGTTATCTTGTTCATTTTGCTTTTGTTTTATCTGAGTGTGAATTAAGTTAAGAAGATTAAAAGTAGATTCACTAAATAAGTGTGATGAATCTACTTTATTTATCGATAATCATATTTTGATATTTATAACATCAAAAGGATTTGTATTTACTAAGCTAAAATCGGCTTGATACTCTCTTCTCCTTTGTGCAATCCTACAACCATGAGTACCGCCAATCCATTTGCAATGTAGTATGCGAAGTCTAAACCGTGAAAGTCAAGTACAAAAGGGAGCACTAAAAAAGTGAAGCCTACTGTAAAATCGACAATGAGGTGTAGTTTATAACTTACAAGTTTTACAACTCCTGTTTGGTGATCAGTCAAGAAAGTAAGAAGCAATGCTGCTACTCCGGTGATAACTGATGCATATAATGCTATTGCATTTGATTCCCCAAGTCCTAAAACAAAAGGAAGGATGATTAATGCTAATGCCACTGGATAATCTATATAGGCATGCATTTTTTTAGTAACGAATTTCATGATTTATAATTTTAAAAATTTAATAAATAACCAGCAACTAAGCAGTTACTAATTCTATACTTTGAGCCGCTGGAAAATCCACTGGCACTTCTGTTGTTCTATGCAAATAGTTTGTGATGGTAATCTCTCCTACTTGACTGATTGTATCAATTAGATTTTCTTTTGTCCATCCTGCTGCGAAAAAATCTTCTATTACTTCTGTACTTGTAGCACCTCTGTTTTCAACAATATTTTTTGAAAGTTTTGCAAGAGCGTCCAATTTGGAATCGAAAGATGCGGTACCAGTTCTAAGTTCAATAATTTGTTCTGGTGTGTAACCATTCATTCCAGCAATGGCTGTGTGCGCTGATAAGCAGTATTGACATTGGTTCAATTCACTTACTGCTAGATTAATCACCTCTTTCTCTTTAGTCTTAAGTGAAGTTTTAGCATTTTGAAAATCAAGAAAGTTTTTCAATGCATTTTCACTTGATGCCATTGTTGCATAAATGTTAGGTACAAAACCTACTGCCTTTTTTAAATTGTCGAAGATTGCTTGATTGCTAGCACTTACTTCATTTCTTGTTGGAACATTAAAATTTGTCATGATATTATTTATAATTTTTTAATTGGAAATATTTCCATGCTTTTGACAATACAAATATGGGCGGTAATTTGAGCTCATATAATGTTAGGACTTCCTTGAAGCAAGTAAATTTTTCCCTTTTCTATTTCTTATTGCAGAATTGGTTATGTCTAGCTTGGAGTTGGGAGTCGAGAGTTGAGAACTGGGAGTCGAGAGCTGGGAGTCAGGTGGTGAAGGAATAATTAGACTTATAAGCTTTTTGTTGATTTGATAATAAATGAGCTAGTCTTTATTCACTTAAGTTTTACTAATTTAGAAGTACCAATTATTGCAAAGATTAATTCAAGTATATAAATGAAAACATTTGATACAACAAAGTTAATATCCAGTGGAGGTGAATTTAGTGGGATGATATTTGAAAAAAAGTTTCTTAAAATCCCCTTACAGCTATTTTTCAATATGGAATATACTTACAAGAATTTAAATTTGAGGGAACTCAAGAAATTCCAACAATAGTGCTGGATTTTATACAATTGATAATGAACCTATACCAGAGACAGACAACTCAGAATGATGAAAATTGAAAAACTACATCACATTGCCATAATATGTTCAGACTATAAAAAGTCAAAACAGTTTTACACTGAAATTTTGGGATTCAAAGTAGAGCAAGAAATCTACAGAGAAAAACGTGAATCATATAAATTAGACCTTTCACTAAATGGAAATTACACAATCGAACTATTCTCTTTTCCAAACCCGCCAAATAGATTATCCCGTCCTGAAGCAACAGGTTTAAGGCACATAGCTTTTGGAATTAATAATCTTGATGAATGGGTGGAATATTTAGATTCAAAAGGTGTCATGACCGAACCAATTCGCATAGATGAGTTTACAGATAAAAGATTCACCTTTCTAAATGACCCAGATAATTTGCCTATTGAGTTATATGAATTGTAAGCTTATCGAAAAAGAAAAAGCACAGAACTCCACAGCTCCATGCCCTTTCAAAAAAAATTATTCCTATTTCAATTCCCTTCGATATATCTAATTATGATTTTATAAAAAGAAAGGTCCTACCACAGATGCATCATCATGATTGTAGATCACATACTTGGTACCCGCCTTATTAAACATCATGGTATAAACGAAGTTACCTAAGTTAAAGCCAACAGCTGCTCCAACATTGACAATCTTACCTGAAACGATTCCATCTGGTGTACCCCATTCAAAAAGATCATGCAATGTTCCAAATTCGTTAGGATCAGAGTTTGAATAAAAAGAATAGCTATTATCACTCCTACCAAACATTACTCTTCGCGAAGGTCCACCGTCATCTTTATTGAAAAACGAAACTGCTCCGACTCCAGACAAACTCATAGGGTTCTCCCCGTCAGCTAAATCACTGACTGGATGATTAGGACCTTGAACATAATTTCCACTATTCCAATCAAGGTAACGGTAGTTTGTTCCCGTTTCATTAAAAAATTGAATGGTTGGATTAAAGCCACTTTCATTACCATTGATATTACAAATAGCGCCAATCTTATCATATGGACAATTTTGATTTCCTAATTCATGTATAGAAAATGGTCCTTCAATATTTCCTGTTGTACTCTTCAAAAACTGATCTCCCTCTTTATTGATCAAATAAAACTCTGTGCCATTAGGACAAAAGGCCGCACCTACAGGACCAAATTTTGGAATAATTTCTCCAGTCCAATGCTCTGTGTAAGGTGGTGGTGCAAATGCTCCAGT
>CALHKJ010000538.1 GCA_938033975.1 uncultured Saprospiraceae bacterium
GATAAAAGAAATATCAGTTGAATTTCCTATTACTAAATCGTTATATCCATCTCCATTAAAATCTCCTCCTAGGACATTCCATTCGGCAAAAACATTTCCCTCAATTAAATATTCCTTTTTTATAAATTGTGCATCAGCTTGTTGATAAAATATTACAAGACCTGAATTAATAATTATCACAATGTCATCCAGGTGATCCCTATTCATATCTATTACACAATCTCTCTGACTAGATAAAACACCATCATACAACGAAATAGGTGCAACATCAAATCCAATTTGTCCTTTGAGATTTGTCAAGAGTAAGGTAAAAAACACAATAAGGAGAACTCTATTTTGCAACAACATAAATATCATGATTATTTAGCTAGTAAATTAATCATTAAAACGCTGTGATTCAGTAAGAGCGGCTTTGATTCTCTTTTAATTTAGCATTTTCGGAAACAAAATAAGGTTTTAACTTAGTTGGACCATTTGATTTTTCTCATCCTTATGCTTTCTGGAGTGATCTCGAGATATTCATCTTTTTTAATATACTCCATAGCCTCTTCAAGAGAAAAGACAATTGGCGGAGCCAATTTAGCAGAGTCGTCAGCTCCAGAAGATCTCATGTTGGTGAGTTTCTTTCCTTTGATAACATTTACATCAAGATCATTTGCTCTGGAATTTTCACCAAGTACTTGACCTTTGTAAACCTTGTCTCCAGGTTTGATAAAGAACTTACCTCTGTCTTGAAGTCTATCCAATGCAAAAGCAAGTGCTTGTCCGGCTTCCATTGAAACGAATGATCCCTTACTTCTTTCAGCTATCTCACCAATGTAAGGTCGGTATTCTTTAAATCTATGGGTCATGACTGCTTCACCGGCAGTGGCAGTAAGCATGTTGTTTCTTAATCCAATTAAACCTCTTGATGGTATGTCAAACTCTAAATGTTGTACATCACCTTTTGGCTCCATCACATTTAATTGACCTTTTTTCTGAGTTACTAATTCGATTGCCTTTCCGGAATATGCTTCTGGCACATCGATTACTAAGTGCTCAAATGGTTCATTTTTAACACCGTCAATTTCTTTGATGATTACTTGCGGCTTACCAATTTGTAATTCGTAACCTTCTCTTCTCATTGTTTCGATCAGAACAGAAAGGTGAAGTATACCTCTACCGTATACATTGAACTTGTCTTCAGTGTCTGTATCCTCAACTCTTAATGCAAGGTTCTTTTCAGTTTCTTTATACAATCTATCCCTTAAGTGCCTCGAGGTTACAAACTTTCCTTCCTTTCCGAAAAATGGAGAAGTATTGATGGTAAACAACATACTCATTGTTGGTTCATCAACAGATATTCTGGTAAGCGGTTCAGGGTTTTCTAAATCCGCAATTGTGTCTCCAATATCAAAATCATCTAATCCAATCACTGCGCATAAATCACCACTTCTTACTTTAGATACTTTCTCTCTTCCTAAACCTACAAAGACAAATAGTTCTTTAATTCGCACTTTTTTCTGTACATCATCTGCTTTGCATAATATATAATCTTTCCCTTCTTCAAGATCTCCTCTTGTAACCCTTCCAATCGCAATTCTTCCTGTGAATTTTGAGAAATCTAAAGAGGTAATTTGCATCTGTGGAGTTCCTTCTTGATAAGGAGCCTCTGGTATATTTTCAATCACGGCATTTAATAAAGGCTGGATATTGGCCGTTCTTTGATTGTGATCAAAACTCATCCAACCTTCCTTTGAAGAACCAAATAAGGTTACAAAATCAAGTTGGTTTTCAGTAGCCTCTAAGTTGAACATCAAGTCGAAAACCTCACCTTGTACATCCTCTGGTCTACAGTTTTCTTTATCAACTTTATTTACAACCACAATTGGCTTTAGACCTAAAGCAATCGCCTTGCTCAATACAAACCTAGTTTGTGGCATTGCACCTTCAAATGCATCAACAAGGAGTAGCACTCCATCCGCCATTTTCAAAACTCTTTCTACTTCACCACCAAAATCGGCGTGACCAGGTGTATCCAAAATATTAATTTTGACACCTTGATAGTTGACAGATACATTTTTAGAAAGAATTGTTATTCCTCTTTCTCTTTCTAAATCATTATTGTCTAAAATTAGCTCACCCGTATCCTTACGAGAATCCAAAGTTTGGCATTCATGAATGATCTTGTCTACCAGTGTTGTTTTACCATGATCTACGTGGGCGATAATGGCAATATTTCTTATTGATTGCATATTGTCTACTTAAGCGCGCAAAGATATAAAGATAGAGCTAGGGATGCTGATAATGTTGGATTATTTATGATATATGTTGTTAAATGTCACCTTACTAAGGTAACATCACCAAGCTTAAGCTCAATGCTTCCATCATTGTAAAAAATTTCAAGATAGTAGGCATAGACTCCTGGGCTTGCTGGATCATTAAGTATTGTTCCATCCCAACCAGCACTAGGATCATTAGGTGAGAAATCAAAATTACTATAAACACGGTTGCCCCACCTATCAAAAATATAGAAGTTATCGATTTTTGAAATATGTTGTTCGGTGGTAAAAGGAAAAAACAAATTGTTATCCTGTTCGTCTGGCGTAAAGACATTTGGGATGTAGACAGAAATTTCTCGATCAACATCAATTCGAATCTCAACAAGATCTTCACAGCCATTAATATCTATTACGGATATTTGATAAGTTTGACCTTCCAGAATATTTAAAGTAGGCATTAAACAATCATTGCAGCTCAGGCCATTTTCCGGCGTCCAAAGTATTGATTCTATTTCCTCTAATGGTTTATTAAGAATTAATTGCAATGTTGTATCCCTAGCCCAACTTACTGTAAGCTCACTAGGAATAGAAGCTTCAACTGGTTCGGGTAAGCTTAGGGAAATTATAGTATCAAGCATACATCCATTCGCATCTTGTATCTGAATGAAGTTTACTCCCTCAGAGAGCGAAGAAGATTCTTGGTCAGAAATCCATACTGGATCATTTTCTTGAGTAGCATATTGGTATGGACCTTCACCACCTAATATTTCAATATTGCTCAAGGAAAATTCATCGAAACCACAAGGTGGTGGTTCTACTAAAAAGCTAAAATCAATAAGAATATTTGGGTCAGCTTCTATGCTTACGATTTGTTCGCTCGAGCAAAAGTTTATTGGATTGGTAACCATAACAGTGTATTCTCCAGTAATATTGGTCTCTAATTCTGATTCATCACTGATTAATTCACTTTCAAATAACCATGTATATTCTAGTGAGTCAATTGGATCAATTACTTCTGCCAACGAGAAAAGATCATTACAGCTTATTATGGATGCTTGAGCGCTCAAAGTTGGACTAAGGGTGTCAATATTTATCATAGCTGTATCCATACCTATACATCCATTGGAAGCAGTTTCAATTACTATAATATTTTCTTGATTCATTGGTATAAATTCATTTACAGCTAAAGTATCACCAGGCGACTCAACCCATTGGAAAAATGAGTTTGGATTTTGATCAACAATAGACATTAATCCTTGTGTGTTTTGACAATTGATATCTTGAGTTAATATTTCGGGAGTAGGTGGAATTGTATCAATTTCGATTTCAAATGCTACGGTGTTTGTACAGCCATTTGAAGCAGTTGCCTGCACAATCCATTGTCCTGGTTGATCGGTTACTAGCATGCCGTTGCCAAAGCTAAATTCAGCCGCTTCATTTAAAGTAGCTGTAAATCCTGCAAGTAATTCATCTGAAGAAATTTCAATTATAGTTCTATCATTTGCACAAGTGATTGGAGCAGGTTGGATTACTTCAAATTCTGGCTTTTCTCCATTTCCTTGAACCAAAATTTCATACTGATTAACACAGCCGTTTTCTGCTGTCAAGAATAATTGATATATTCCTGTGTCTTGGGCAATCAATAGCATGCCTTCTTGAGTTTCTAAATTGGGAAGGATCCAATTATATTCATAATCTCCATCTGGAAAAAGTTGTATTTCTCTTTCAGGTACTACACAAGTTAATAAAGGAGCTAGAAAGGTGAGAGTCGGAATTGTTTGATCAATTTCTACAAATACTTCTTGGGTATTTTCGCAACCAGTTAAATTATTACTTGTAGTTAAACTTACTAGCCCAGGAGTATTAGTTTCGAAAATGGGCCCTTCAAAACTGCCATCAATATTGGTCCAAGTATATGTTTCATTTGCACTTGGATTTATAACTGAAAGTGTAGCCACCTCCTGAGTGCAATTAATATTTGTATTGCTAATGATTGGCCCTGGAACTAAAGTATCTACTTCAATAATAAACTCAAAATTGCTAGTGCAACCATTTGATCCAACAACAAAAATCGAATGCATTCCTGCTTCTTCAATAATGAGAGAATTATCTTGTGTGTTGCCGTTCGGAGCAGTGAGTGTTACAGATTCCAAAACACTCTGAGATTCAATCATAAGTTCAAGAGTCATCATATCACAGGTCAAAGCTTCAATACCATCGATAGTATAATTGGGAAGTTCAGCATCTGAATTTACTTCAAATGAATTTTCTGCGGTACACCCATTGCTAGAGGTGATGGTTACAAAATATGTTCCAACAGAACTTATTGTAAGCTCTGGAGTCTGACTGTGTGAGCCATCTGGCAAAATCCATTCATAACCATAGTTATCATCAAGCAAATTGTATAAAATATATTCAGTTCCATCACATCCTATTATAGGAACTTGAATATCTTCTAAAGGTGGGCTTATGTCTACACTTATGTAAATGGAATCCATTGCTTGGCAAGTGCCACCATTGTCAACCAATGCATAATACCATCCTTCAGTACTCACATCTAAGTCTGTAATAGGTCCATTTTCATTACTCCATTGGATATTGTCATAAATACCAATTGCTCTTAGGGTTGTTTGAGCATTGTCGCAATTCACATTTTCTGCCATCACGTCAATTGTAGGTAGGTCACCAGATGCTTCTATGTTTATATTCTGAGAATCACTACAACCATTTGATGCAGTTGCCGTCAAAATGTAGTTGCCAGGATCAAAGAACAACATTGTTACTCCTGCGTCAACAATTGTTTGATTTGGTAAGGTCAACTGATAGAGAAGGTTTGGATCAAAATTGGTCACAGAAACTAAGACCTCTTCAACATCACAACCCAAAAGTGGGATAGGGGAAAGTTCTATTGTTGGAGATTCAAGATTTTCAAATATTTCTATCGTATAATCTTGGCTGCAGCCAATTGCATTTGAGGCAACCAATTGATAATTGCCAGCTTCTCCAACCGAGAGATCATTGCCGCTTTCAGCATAATTATTTGGGCCAATCCAGGCAAGATTTAAATTATTCGGATTGTTGACAGAAAGTACACTTGTTGGGTTGTTGCAATCAATAAGACTTGGTTGAATTAGCTCAATAGCTGGATCAAAAACTTCTTCTGGAATATTTATAAAATCATTTGTAGTGCATCCATTATCTGCTTCGACAAAGACTTGATAAAAACCTCCAGAGCTAACAGTTGTATTCGTTACAGATATTCCAAATTCATCTACCCAGTTTATGTTTACTAGATTTTCATTGGTATTGAGAATAAGATCTGCAGTAGTATTATTACAATCAATTGGATTGCTGAAGGAAGCTTCTATATTTGGTAACTCTGCATTTACCTCAACTTCAAAACTTACGGTTGAGCTACATCCAGAAGTTACATCAGTTACAATCAATTCGTAGCTGCCTTCATTCATTGCTTCCAAGACATTGTCATCACTGAAAGATATTCCTTCGAAATTCCATTGGTAGACATAATCAACATCATCTAAGTTGTTGGATATTTCAACAAAACTTTCACCGCATTGGATAATGGGATTAATAGGTAACAAATCAATACTCGGAAGTAGTTGATCTGTTACAACATCAAACTGGTGTTCTAGTGTGCATCCCAATTGATCAGTTACAGTAACTTCATAAATTCCTGGTTCCGAAATGAAAGCAATTCCATTGCCGATGCCGTCAATAAAGTTTCCATCTTCATTGAACCAATTGTAATCAAATGGGGTATTAAAACCACTTGGATTTATGTTTAGTTGAACCTCTGAAGTACTGCATAAAAAGAAATCAGGAGTTTCTGGGCTAATACTTGAGTCACTAACTTCTACGAACACATTTTTTTCCTCGCTACAAATTTCTCCAAAGAAGATATCATCAATAGCAAAGTCATTTCCTTCGAGAGCCGTACTTTGATTTGTAACACAAATTTCGACTGGGCCAGTAATTGGAGAAATCCAAAATTCTCTTATTTGTTCCCAAGAACAAGTTGCAGAAGACAAACTTAAGCTTGAGCCGATTTGTGAGCCATCTATTGAAAATTGAAGAAGGCCTGGAGAAGTTGGATGCACTGATTGTCCCCACGCGCTAAATTCATATTTCTTGTCTATTTCAACATCTACAGTTTGACACCAAATCTGTTGAAGATTGAGTGCTCCATTAACTATCATTTGTTGACCACCCATCGGACCGCATGCACTAAAATCACTATGTCCAATTGAAGGGTCATCCATGATTTCATAAAAACCTTCACAACCTAAAAAACCTTTGGCATGGATACAGTTGGGTAAGGCTTGAGTATAATCTGAAATAAAGGAACCATCATCACCATTCTCAAAGTCCCCGTTTACAATTAAATTTACACTTGATACTGATCCGGAAGCCGTGAAAGTAAAGTTGGTGTTTTGATCGACAAAAAACACAGGATCAATTTCGGTATCAGAAAAATGCCCTTGATCGGAAACCCAGTTAAAACATGATTCAGTTCCATTGATTACAGCTAATAACTGTAAATCATCTTCGACACAAATAGTGATATCATCAGGAACATCAATGCTTATGTCACATTGCCCAATAATTGAAGCTTGTGCATAAAAGAAGGAGATAAATAAAAGTATCCTGCGTGTCAAAAATGATAGTTTGTTTATGGGTAGATGAAATTAATAAGTTTGACTAAATTGTAGGGGAATTCTTCTTTATAATTCAATAAATCAACCAAATGAAGACAAAAAGAATCAAATACCTACTGTGCCTGTCATTATTTATAGTTTTTGAACTTTCAGCTCAAATCAAAACTGAAAATTTTGATGCGCTTAAATTCAGGTGTATCGGACCTGCAGGTATGAGTGGCAGGGTAACTGCAATTGATGCTGTTGAATCAAACAGTAATATCATTTATGTTGGTACTGCATCTGGTGGTGTATGGAAATCGATGAATGGAGGTATTACCTGGGATCCTATTTTCGATGATCAAAAAACATTATCAATTGGGTCCGTAAAAATTAATCAAAGAAACCCAGATGAAATTTGGGTGGGAACTGGAGAAGGAAATCCTAGAAATTCTCATAATAGTGGAAGAGGTGTTTTTAAGTCAATTGATGGAGGGAAATCTTGGCAAGATATGGGCTTGGAGAATACTCGTGTCATTCACAGAATTTTGATCAATGAACAAAATCCTAATGAAGTTTATGTTGGTGCCACAGGTTCAGCTTGGGGACCTAGTAAAGACAGAGGTGTTTTTAAAACTACAAATGGAGGAAAAACTTGGGAAAATATATTGTATGTAAATGATCGTACAGGGGTAGCAGACATGGTGCAAGATCCAGATAACCCAAATAAGATTATTGTTGCTATGTGGGAGTTCGGAAGAACACCCTATGATTTTAATTCAGGTGGTGAAGGATCAGGTATGCATATTACTTATGATGGTGGAGAAAATTGGAAACGCTTAGGCACAGAAGAAGGAATGCCAAAAGGGATTATGGGAAGAATGGGTATTGCAATTGCACCTTCTAAACCTAATATAGTTTATGCATTAATTGAAGCTGAAGAAAATGGATTGTACAAGTCAGTAGATGGAGGTGAAAATTGGGATTTAGTATCTGACGAAAATATTGGAAATAGACCATTTTATTATTCGGAAATATATGTCGATCCAAGCAATGAAAATAGAATCTTTAATCTTTGGTCATATGTATCTAAATCAGAGGATGGTGGTAAGACTTTTGAAACAATTATGGATTATGGAAATTCAGTGCACCCAGATCATCATGCTTTTTGGATTGATCCAAATGATCCTAGTTATATGATAGATGGTAATGACGGTGGGTTGAATATTTCAAGAGATGGAGGTGAAAATTGGAGATTTGTGCACAACCTTCCTGTAGGTCAGTTTTATCATGTAAGTGTGGACAATGACTTTCCTTACAATGTTTATGGTGGTATGCAAGACAATGGAAGTTGGGTAGGGCCTGGTTTCGCTTTGAAGTCAGGCGGAGTTACTGAGGCTGATTGGCAAGAAATTTACTTTGGTGATGGATTCGATGTAGCTGCTTTGCCTTATGACAATAGATATGGTTATGCTATGTCACAAGGTGGTAATATCGGGAAGTGGGATAGATTTACTGGACATACAGAATTCATAAAACCGAATGTTCCTGATAGCCTAAATCAACGTTTTAATTGGAATGCACCTTTGGCACTTGATCCATTTAACGAAAGTGGATTATACTACGGAAGTCAATATGTGCATTACAGTCCTGATGAAGGAAAAACTTGGCAGACACTATCTGGTGATCTCACGACAAATAATCCGGACAAATTGCATCAAGATAAATCGGGTGGTTTGACTATTGATGCAACCAATGCAGAAAATCACTGCACTCTAATTGCTATTGCACCTTGCCCTCATGATGAAGAAACTGTTTGGGCAGGAAGTGATGATGGTAATTTGTACATTACAAGGAACAAAGGAGAGTCTTGGACTTCATTGTATTCTAAATTACCAGGAGCTCCAAAGAATGGATGGATACCTCAAATTGAAGTATCTAAAATTAACAAAGGAGAAGCGTTTGTTATTGTAAATAATTTTAGACAAGACGATTGGTCTGCATACTTATATCACACAAATAATTACGGTGCAAGCTTTACAAGAATAGTAAATGACAATCAAGTCGAATCATTTACTTGCAGTGTAGTGCAAGATCCCAAAAATGAGAATCTTCTCTTTTTAGGAACTGATGGAGGTCTATATCTTTCATTTAATAAGGGGAGAAATTGGCAACTTTGGAATGATGATTTGCCTAGAGTGCAAATAAGAGATATGAAAATCCAGGAAACTTTTGATGATTTGGTACTAGGGACTTTTGGTAGAGCCTTTTGGATTTTGGATGATATAAGTCCTTTAAGAAAAATAGCAGCTGAAAAGTCCATTATGGATAAAGAGCTAGCACTATTTGATCCACCAACCGCTTACAAGGCATACAG
Source organism: uncultured Saprospiraceae bacterium (assembly GCA_938033975.1). GTDB lineage: Bacteria > Bacteroidota > Bacteroidia > Chitinophagales > Saprospiraceae > JAHDBF01. The sequence continues at coordinate 9,294 of CALHKJ010000538.1, forward strand.
AAAATCCTATCAAGGAGTAAGATTTTATGCCCAAGCAACTTTCAATGGTAGGTCAAAGCCAGGAGGTGCAGTAATCAGATACTGGAAGAAACCTAAAGTGAAAGAAGATAATAAGCCAGTAATATCTGAAGAAGTGAAAAAGGGAAAAAAGAAAAAGAAGAAAGACGAACTTGTAGCAGAGATGGCGAATGCGTCAAAACCCAAAATGAAAAAGGATAAGAAAAAGTCCAAGCCTGTTATGCATATCTTTAATAGTCAAGGAGATACAATCAGAACCTTGAATCCTAAATTAAAGGAAGGTATGAATTCTGTGACTTGGTTTTTAGATCAAAAAGGAGTGAACTA
>CALHKJ010000539.1 GCA_938033975.1 uncultured Saprospiraceae bacterium
TTGCTCATTAATCATCGGACCCACATCAATCCCTTCTTCCATTCCATTTCCAAGTTTCAATTTCCCAAGCTCTTCAGACAACTTTGTCATAAACTCATCATGGATAACTTCACTCACAAAGATTCTGTTGGTACAAATACATGTTTGTCCAGCATTTCTAAATTTTGATGCTACACATGCTTTTGCTGCCGCATCAAGATCGGCATCATCAAAAACAATAAAAGGTGCATTACCTCCAAGTTCCAATGAAACCTTTTTGACTTGATCTGCCGCTTGCTTAAGCAATATCTTCCCCACTCTTGTCGAACCTGTAAATGAAATCTTTTTCACTTTTGAATTTGAGGTAAATTCCGCCCCTATACTTTCTGGATTATTTGAAGTTACAATATTAATAACACCAGGAGGAAATCCAGCCTGTTCCGCCAAGTCTACCAATGCCAAAGCTGATAAGGGTGTATATTCTGAAGGTTTCAAAACTACTGTACAACCTGCAGCTAAGGCTGGTGAAATTTTCCTTGTTATCATCGCATTGGGAAAATTCCAAGGCGTTATAGCAGCAACAACACCTACGGGTTGCTTGATAACTGTAATCCTTTTATCTCTTCCATGCGCAGGAATAACATCTCCATATATTCTTTTCGCTTCTTCAGCAAACCACTCAACAAAACTTGCCCCATACAACACCTCCCCTTTTGCTTCTTGCAAGGGCTTCCCTTGTTCAGTAGTCAGAAGTTCTGCCAATCTATCTACATGTTGTTTTTGTAGCGAATACCATTTCTTTAAAATCTTGCTTCGCTTGGATGCAGAAAATTTACTCCATACTTTAAAAGCATCAGAAGCAGCATCAATTGCTGTAGCAGCTTCTTGTTGGCCACAATCAGATACTTGTGCAATTTCTTTTCCATCATAGGGATTAAAAACAGGAAAGGTTTTCTCACTTTTTACCCATTGACCATTTATATAAGCTTGTGTTTTCAAGTTCTAGTTTTTAGCGTTTAATAGTTTCCACATTTGAAGATCAATTTCCTCTGTCCAAATTTTTGGATGTCGTATTCCATTAGCCTCATCATATGCTCGCTTCACATTGAAGCACATACAGTGATCAAAAATAACCCAATCACCATATTTGGGCTTCATTTTTTTCATAATGTGATCATAGCATTGCTTTAATGAATACTTATTCCTTACACATTTTTGAGCTTCAATATATAATTGTTCAACAAACTCTTTTGTTGATTGAATAACTTCTAGTGTCTTCTTTCCATTGGTTATCGCATCCCCTCTACCAGTTACTAAAGCTTCTGGTTTCATCTTTAATAATTTAATCAAAGTCTTTGGCCATTTTGCTAGTTGCGCATCTCCACAATATGGAGTCGCTTTGTTTTCAACCAAATCTCCTGAAAACATCACTTTTGACTCCGGCTCCCATACTATGATATCTCCTCTGGTATGTCCTTCTCCAACAGCAATCAATTGTACCTCTTTATCACCAAGATCAACATCCATTCTTTTATCAAATATGTGAGTAGGAAAAGTTAATCCTGTTATTGACTCATGCCCTTTGAAAAGTCTAGGAAATCTTTGAAACTCAGATAACCAATCTTGGCTGCCTCGTTCTTCGATCATTTCCAATGTCTTACTTGAGCAAATAATTTGCTTTGCATTGTATTCTGAAGCTCCTAAAACTCTCACTGCATGATAGTGTGTCAAAACCAAATGCGTTATAGGCAATTTACTAACAGTTCTTATTTGTCTTATTACATCTTTGGCAATTCGAGGAGTTGCTTGTGCTTCAATAACCATAATCCCCTTCTTGCCGATGATGACTCCACTATTTGGATCTCCTTGTGCTGTATAGGCATAGCAGTCCTTAGCAATATTTACAAAAGATACCTGCTTATCTTTTAGATCATTTCTAGAAGCAAATTTTTTAGACATACTTATTTGTATTAATCATCAAAAGAAACAGAGACATGACCTAAGCCTTCGATCTTAATTGAGATTTTATCATTTGCCTGCACATTAGACATTGGCCCAAGTGCTCCAGAAAAAATCAATTCGCCTGCCCTAAGTGGCTCTCCAAGCTCAATCATTTTGTTTGCCAACCAAAGAGTAGCATTGAGAGGCGATCCTAAACAATCAGCACCAGTTCCCTGCGAAACCAATTCTCCATTCTTCTTCATTTCCATTTGACAAGCCACTACATCAAATTCATCTAGAGTCCGAGGTGTGTGACCAAGGACGTAGTGACTAGCTGAAGCATTATCAGCTATCGTATCCGTTATTTTAATGTCCCAGTTCTTGATTCGACTACCAACAATCTCAATTGCAGGAAGTGCATAATCGATACTTGCCAGAAGATCAACAATCGTCAATCCGTCTCCATCCAGATCATCACCAAGTACAAAAGCTACCTCTGCTTCAACCTTTGGCTGCATTAGATCTTTAAGACTAATAGATGAGCCATTCAATACTTCTTTGTCATGAAAAAGAATCCCAAAGTCCGGTTGATCAACTCCCAATTGAGATTGTACTGCTTTGCTGGTAAGGCCAATTTTCTTACCTACTATTTTAGCACCTGCTTCTATTCTTAATTTAGTATTGATGTTTTGAATTTGATAGGCGAAATCTAAATCAGTAACTCCTATTTCATCTCTTAGTGGATCGATAACAACTCTTGATTCGGAGGCTTTCCTTAATCTTTCTGCAAAATGCTCAGCTTTCAATATGTATGTTTTAATAAATGATGAAAATTTGAATAGAAGTCATCCACAAAATAATGAAATAGATTCATTCGATTTTCTGGTGGAGATACAAATGATAATTTTGTCATATATAACTTTCCTAAAGTCAATATGTTACAAATAAAGGCTGTTGGTGAAAGGAGGCAATGATTCTAATAAGTCTAATAATGGCTCATTTAGACCAATTCTTAGCATAGAGTTTTAGCAAAATTTGATAAATCCATTATATTTGCGGTCCACTACGATGGCGTGGTAGCTCAGCTGGTTAGAGCGCAGCATTCATAATGCTGAGGTCGAGTGTTCAAGTCACTCTCACGCTACAAATTCAAAAGCCTTAATCTCATAGAGATTAAGGCTTTTCTTTAAACCAATTTTAATGTTTATTAAGTTCGATTGAAGTTTTGTGTGGACCTATGGTATTACTCTTCCTTTACTCTATTCGTTCTCTCATGAAGTCAACACGACCAATAGTAATCTCATCAAATTCATCTAGAAACTTGTCAAAAGTACCTTCGCCATGAACTTCTTCAAATTCCTTTCTGAAAGTAGCTTCTCTATCTAGCCATGCCCATTTTCTAAATGGGAATACAACTCCAACATCTCTACCTGATGCTGAATCACTAAAAGACGGCCAATAAAAATAGATGGATTCTGTAGGTCGTTTTTTCATATAAACCTCTTTAACCTGACCAGCGAGTTTTGAAAATTGTTTTGATGTACCATTTTTCAAATCATAAATCCATAATAAAGATTTCCCATTATTATCCTGAGTTCCTTGAACTGATAAGTCTTTATCTTCTTCCCAATAAGTGGGTGAGGAAGTTGATTCGACATATTGAGAAAGGCTTGCCCAATCATCATCATGTCCTTCGTCCCTTGGTCTTGTATCCATGGCAGTAAAATTTGTTGGTCCCATTATCCAACTATAGGTCCCTCCATCAGGTCCATTAATATTGTAATACAAACGAGCATTATGCATTGATCCTGCTTTGTGATACGCTTGATTGTGCTTTTTAACAGCAGCCTCAAAAGCCTTTTCCTTGCCACTGATCACTTTTAAATTGACAACCTCGAAAAGCAGTGCTTCACTTTGGGACTGTCCAAAAAAAGTAAAGGGGAGAAATAATAAAATAACAAGTAAATTTTTCATTGGGGTTAGTTTTAATTAAAAAATAAATCACAAGCACATCAATTTAGTTTGATGTACGTAATTCGTTTATCCTTTTTAATTAGTAGTTCTAACAACAATAAAAATTTTGCTAGCTATATGCTATACTTGATGGTGCGATGAAGGATGGCTGAAAAGACAAGCTAGGTATCATAATAAAGTTAATTTCAGCCTAGTATCTATGAATACAATTTCAATAATACAACATTCGCTTTAATTGTAATAGCGTATTTTTAAAATGCTGGTAACTGACTAATGAGAATCAATTGATTGTAATTACTAGTCAATTTGCTGTAAAAAAAATGGGCCATGATGTAACATCATGACCCATTGATATATTTAGGAAATTAACTGCTTAGTTTCTCTTCACTACAAACTCAACTCTTCTGTTTTGCTTTCTTCCTTCTGCTGTTGTATTATCTCCAACTGGCATAGTCTCTCCTCTACCTACAACACTTAATCTTGATGGATCAACACCTTTGTCAACCAAGTATTTCTGAACAGCCTCAGCTCTCTTTAATGAAATTCTTTGGTTAGCAGCCTCACCACCTACATTGTCTGTGTGACCTTCGATAGAACATGAAGCTGTTGGGTTTGATCTTAAGATTGAAATTACAACATCAAGCTCTTCGATGCTTCTTGATTTAGAGTACACCAATTGAGAACCAGATCCAAATGAATATGGTGCTACAAAAATTCTTGTAGGGCAACCATCTGCACCGTCACCTTTTCTATTTGGACACTTATCTTTGCTATCAACTACTCCGTCACCATCGCTATCAGGACAACCTTTGATTGCACCTGCAACTTGAGGACACTCATCTACATCATCAGCAAATCCGTCACCATCTGAATCAGAAGGACAACCATTCGCCATATCACCAGCTACTTCTGGACATTCATCCTTGATATCAGCAACACCGTCACCATCACTATCAGGACATCCATTTACATTTCCAGCTTCTGTAGGACATGCATCATCCTTATCAACAACACCATCTGCATCTCCATCTGGGCAACCATCGATTCCGTTTGGACCTTCAGCTACTTCAGGACAGGCATCATCTTTATCAGCAATACCGTCACCATCTGCATCAGGACATCCGTTCACTGTACCTGCCACTTCTGGACAATCATCCATTTTGTCGATAACAGTATCACCATCAGTATCAGGACATCCATTATATTCTAATAATCCTGCAACATTTGGACAATCATCATCTTCATCCTTTAGGCCATCACCGTCAGAATCTGGACAACCATTAAATTCTTCCAATCCTGGGATATCTGGACAATCATCTTTTTTATCTCCTACACCATCACCGTCACGATCTTGCATACCTAGGTTAATTCCTAAGCCAAGCTCATGAAGTAAATGACTGTCGTTTCCATCTGCAACCAAGTTATCATACTCATCTCCAAAGTAAAGACCATAAGTTGAATGCCACCAAAGACCGAAGTTGTCATGCAAATTTAACTTTGCTCCAATTCCTATTGGAATTTGGAATGCTGAAGCATCTAAACCGTTTGCAACATTAGAAAAACTATTGAATCCCAATGCACCAGAAACAAATGGTGCTAATTTTTTCCCCTTAAGTAGCTTGTATTGAAGACCTAAACTTCCTTGAGTTACATCTCCTAAGAAGTCATTTATTGGGTCATCACCAGTAAATCCATGTCTTCCTCTGGTTCCAGCAAGATATACATCAATGTTTTCATTTACATACTTTGATAATCTCAATCCAAGGTGACCTTGAAATGGTTGATCGAAATCAAAGAAAGAATTTCCTTTGTCGCCATTGTATACCATTTTTCCCCCACTCAAACCTATCTGCCAGCGACTGTAGTCACTTTGCGCCATTAAGCTTAATGAGATCATTGAGAATACTAAAACAATTAGTAGGTTTTTCATATTCATTTTGATTAGTTATTTTAAATTTTTATGAGTTCAAATTTAAGAAATATATATATAAATTAACCTTAATAGGTAAATATATATAGTGTTTTGACTGGGAATTCATTAAAATGGGTACATCTTAGACCTCAGCTAAAATCAATTTTAGTACAATTAGTCCCATTTTCTATATGCCCGTAAGTAAAAGAGCAATTGGTTATATTCTTATCTCTTCAGTTGCATTCACCGCAATGAATGTTTTGATTAAGCAAGTCAGCAGGCTTCCTGCCTTCGAATTGGTGTTTTTTAGGTCTATTGGCACATTGAGCTTGGTCTATTTTCTACTGCTTAAAAACAAGATTCCTCCTTTAGGAAGTAAACGACCCATTCTATTTTTGAGAGCCCTGGTCGGACTGACCTCTCTTGCTTTATATTTCTG
>CALHKJ010000540.1 GCA_938033975.1 uncultured Saprospiraceae bacterium
AATAACAATCATTGCAAAGGGGATAAATTCGACTGGAACAGCTGATGAGTACCTAATCTTAGGGGTAGCTGGATTTGATGAAGGAACCTTCGGAGGTAATGTTATTTCGACTTTAACCCCGGGCTTAATATCAGATATTTCAGAATTAAACGAAGTGGTAGTTACGATTGATAGCTATTCTGATGTACCCGGAGAAAAGATCAGTGGACAATTTAATTATAACAACGGAGCAATTATGGGAAGCTTTGTAGCAACAGTACAATAGAATTTTCCCTTACAAATAAATGTCTGAACAAATAGAAAATATCATTTCACAGTGTATCCAAGGGGATCGGAAGAGCCAAAAAATGCTCTTCAAAAGCTACAACAAACGCTTGTATGCCATAGCCTTGAAATACATGGGGAATGTAAGTGAAGCAGAAGAGGTATTACAGGATAGTTGGATTGGCATTTTTAAATCGCTAGGCAATTATAAAAATGAAGGCAAGTTTGAAGGATGGATGAAAACCATCGTCATAAGGACTGCCTGGAAGGCAACAAGGAAAAGAACTTTTCATGCAGACATTGATGCCGTGTCTAATTTGACGAAAGTCTCAGAAAGTTCTCAAGCGATCGACAAAATGACCTGTGAAGAGGTTTTGAGCCTATTGAGTTTCGTGCCAGCATCTTCACAACAGGTTTTCAAAATGTTTGTCATGGATGAATATACACACAAAGAAATTTCCGAAATACTAGGAATCGATAAATCAACCTCGCGTGCCCATCTTGCAAAAGCAAGAAAAGTACTGAGAGAAAAATTTGAGATCATTAATAATATAAAACACAATGGACTTAAAGCAATTTGAAGATAATATAAATAGAAAGTTTGAAGACTTTGAGCCGGAGGTAGATAGTCTCAAGATTTGGGACAATATCGAAGAAAAGTTACCTACCAAAAGTAAAGCTAGATACGGTCTGTGGTTTTCACTCATGCTGATACCTATTCTAGCTTATTTTGCTTATTCAACTATGATTGCCAAAGATGCAGATCTGAGTACTCAGATGGATGATACAGAAACGATCATTTCTCAAGTATTGGAAGAAGAAGCTGCACAAATTTCTGATCCAATAGTCTCAGAAGAAAACAAGATGATCTTAGAAGCAGAAGAGAGAACAACAAACAATGCTGTATCGAATAGAATTGAAAGACAAAAGTCAAGCAATCAAGCTAAGGAGATTACAGGTAATGTTCCTGTAAGAGCAAGTATAAATCCTAGGATGAATAATACTGCATTACCAGTACCCACATTTGCGGAAGCGAAAAACACAGAAAGAGTAAATACCAACAATTCTAATAATTTGGATTCAAGTTTGCAAAAGGGACAAGATAATATAAAGCTAGCTAATCAAAACATACCTTCCAGCGATGTCTCTTTGTCAAACACACAATTGAGTAATGAACTTGCTCAAGATTCGGGCACCAAAGTCCAAGATGCAATAGATGAAAAACTGACTGAAGATTTTGAACTGTCATCAAGCTCTTTGGAAGTGAATAAGGATAATCAGATTACTCAGCAAGAAGATAAATCAGCTGAAATAATTGATGATGAATTTGAAAAGAAAGAGAACGAAATTTCTAAGCCAATTCAAGATTTTGCAGTAGATAAAATCAATGAAGTAAAAGTCTTAGAAAAACGATTAAGCATCAGTCTGCTAGGAGGTATTTTGGCGACTAATAGAAAATATGAAGCGGGCATTGAAGAGGCAGATGTTTTAGCTATCGCAGAAAAGGAAACAGCAGAACAACAACTTGAAACACTTCAATTTGAAGCACTCTTACGTTACCGAATCACACCAAAAATTTCTGTCGGAGTAGGGCTGCGTAATTGGAGATTATCAGAGAAATCTAACTACACAACTGAAAGCACAACCGAAGATTTTGTTGATGTGGCAACGGGATATATTCATCATCCAGATAATACCGTCGAAACAATGTTTAGCTCTGTTCCAATAACTTACTACGAAACAGTTACCAATACACGTTTTCAATCTCATCAAAGTTGGTCAATTCCAATGAGATTATATGTTAGTATGATAAATACCGAGAAGTTTGAATTTGAAATCGGAGGAGGGTATGAGTTTAGTTTTTCAGCTAAGCACATTGGTTATGAGCTGGAAGGAAACAAAACTGAATACCTGATGACTTTGGATGAAGATAATCGTTACAAAAATTCTGGAGGTGACTTCCTCTTGCTTGATATAAATACAAATTATAAACTTAAAAATTCATTGGCGCTAACTGCTGGACTCGAGGGCAAGTATGGCTTGAATGGATTTAATACTGAGACGGCTAGGTTCAAAAAGAAATACCACTTCTTTGGTCTGTACACTGGCCTTACTTATTCTTTTTAAAAAATGTAAATCATAATAATGATGAAAAATATTTTTACAACAATTATTCTTTTTACTGGACTGCTTTTAAGTTTCAATGTTCTGGCGGCAGATGAGGAGGTAGGAGACTTTATAGTAGAAGTACTCATTGAGAATGCTGATTGTACAGGCGTTGGAGGCTTCGCAACTTTCGAAATAAGTGGAGGTGAACAACCATATTCGCTGGGACATTTAGATCAGATATTTATAGTAGAAGGTAGCACATTTACACTTTCTAATTTGGTGACAGGCCCACATAGCGTAAGTATTTTTGATAATACTGGTTGTGTACAGAACTCTTTCTTTATAATCGAAATAAATGAACTTACTGTTTCCTTCGAATGCACGGGTCAGGAAGATAGTATAATTGCCATTGCTGAGGGAGGGACCCCACCATATTCTTACTCTTGGAGTAACGGAGTTGTGGGTCAAGAAATATCTAATCTTGATGATGGGATTTATACAGTAACAGTTACAGATTCAGAAGCTTGTTGGGTTAGTCAAAATTATATTCATTCTTCATTTGATGGTACACTAAGTTGTAATCAACTCATCAACTTATCTGTAGGTCAAGGAGCTACAATTACTCCTGAAATGTTGATAGAAGGTCCTTTCTCATTTTGTGATACGGACATGGAATTTAATTTATCAAATGAACAAGGTGAGGTGTTGGCACCCTTTGCATCTTCTCATACATTAGATTGCTCTAATATTGGTCAAGTAAATTATACCTTAAAAGAAAATACCTCAGGATTTCAATGTAATGGTAGCTTGATTGTTGAGGACAAATCTTCACCAATCCCATTTTGTCTCAGTGGTATATCAATACTGTTAGACGAGAACCAAGAAAGAGAAATATTTGCTGCCCAACTAGATGCAGGATCTTATGATAACTGTTCTGAGAATTTGAGATATACCTTTAGTTCAACTCCGCCTGACAGCGATCCCGATTTTGATCCTACAATGAATTCATCATCAATGATAGTAGATTGTAATTTTACTTTAGGTTTGGTAGAATTGTCCATTTATGTTTGGGATGAATATAATAACTTTGATTTTTGCTTAGCAACTATTCTAGTAAGTGATTCAGACAATCCATGTGCAGAAGATGGGAGCTTCCTTTCAATAGAAAATGGACTTTGTAATACAGGAGAAATTGATCGCTACAGTATATTGTTGAATGGAACAGAGATCGATAACCTAGGTTGTTTCTATGACCTTGATAATAGTCTTATTGTGGATGGGACTAATGTAGTGAGCATTACAAATACTGAGAATAGTTCTTTTCTCAACGGGATATCAACCATAGATTTAGTTCTTTCAATAAATGGTCTTATAAATGGATATGATGATCCTTTGCTTGCAGTCCTTGCTGATTTTGATGGAGATCTTGCAGTAAGTACTCAAGATTTAATTTTACAAAGATTAAGCATCTTAGGTATAATTGATGAAATTGATGCCCCATACTATAAGATGTTTCCAATCGACTATGAATTTCCAGATGACTTTAATCAGTTTAATCAGCTGAATTCTTACACTACTTATGAATTCGATAGCTCAGAAGCAGAATCAATTCACCGAATGAGTATTTTAAAATCTGGAGATTTGAATAATAGCGCTTTATTTACTTCTGAAATTACAAGTTCCACTCGCTCGGAAGCAAAGATCAAATTTGATGATATCAATATGCAAGCAGGTGAAACCTATTTATTAGAGTTTGAAGCTTCAGCTGATGATGCCTTTCAGGCGGCTACTTTTGAATTGAATGCAGTTGGTTTAGAATTTAAATCAATTGATAGTCAAGTTAGTGATATTCTTGAAAATATAAATACCAATAGTGCTAAACTGTCATTTGTAGATTTTAATGAAACTGATTCTTTCTCATTTACTCTTGAAGTTACTGCTACACAAAATATCTCCGCATCCGATGCGTTATCTATTAACGATGAGTTTCTTAATGAAGTAGGATTTGGTGATTTAAGTTTGAGTTCTTTTAGCCTTTCGGCAAATGACCTTACGGCAGTCGAAAATGTGCTTGTTGAGGATCTAGTAGTTTTTCCTAATCCGACCAATGATTTTGTAAACTTAGCGTTTGGAAATTCATTTATCGGAATGGAAAAAAATGTTGAAATTATTTCGTTGGACGGAAAGATTATTTTCGCAAGTAATACAAATAAGGATCAATTGAATATCGAATTATCGACCCTTCAAACTACAGGGATGCATCTTGTGAAAGTACAAGTAGCAGATAAGAATATTCTGAAAAAGTTGATTATAAAATAATTAATCAGTGCAACTTTCTAATAATGTCGTGGGTGTGAAAACGCTCACGACATTTTTTTTATCAATATGCCTTCTTATCTTACAAAGAAAAGATGAAAATTTATCTTCTGATCACAATGCTAGGAATACTAAGTTGCAACTCAGCCAACAAAGAAACCAAGGCTACAGTTCCACCACAAAAATCAGAATTTGTAGCAAAAGAATTTAAAGCTAGCCACAGAGACTAGCATCTGAAAGACTATTATCAATGCAATATCAACAGAACGAAATGTTAGGAGGCGTGGTGTATTTGC
>CALHKJ010000541.1 GCA_938033975.1 uncultured Saprospiraceae bacterium
CACCCCTTAATATTCTGTTAAAGCTCAAGGCAAATAACATCCGCTTCCAACCGTATTCATTGGCCTCCCGTTCTTAGCTGCATATGAATTAAAACTTCTCAATTTAATTCCTAGTAACATCTGACAACCTCAAACGTGAGGAGTCTATACGATTACAAAAACAAAATCATTACAACTTCCAAATTCAACAAACATGAAACTTATACTCGCAGTAAGTACCATTTTGCTATCTAGCTTTTTCTCTTTTGGACAAGAATATAATCTAGCCAAACCAGAGTTTGAAAATTATACAATTTCAAAAATTGAAGTTGTTGGCGCAAGCCGCACAAGCAAAGAATCAATCATTAATTTAAGTGGACTCATGGTAGGTCAGACCATAAACCTGAAAGGCTTTGATATTCCAAATGCCATTACTGCCTTGACAGCAAGCAGACTGTATGATGAGATTCAGATTTTTCAAAAAGAAATTATTGATGACAAAATTAGCCTAGAAATAAATCTTATTGAACTACCAATTCTAAAAACTTATTCCTTCAAAAACATCAAGGATTTCCAATCTGACAAATTAAAAGAACTGCTAGAAGATCATTTACAAAAAGGCTTTGCAATCAGTCCAACAGATAAGCTATTGGCAAAACAAGCAATTGAAAACCATTACAAAGCCAAAGGTTTTCCAGATGTAGAAGTCGTAATGGGTGAAATCACCTGGCCATCAGATCCTGATTGGTTTGAAATCGTTTTTGAAATAATCAAAAATGACAAAGTGCGCTTAGCTGAAATAATTCTGAACGGCAACAAAATTGTTAGTACTGAAAAACTAAAAAAAGTCATGAGCTCTAAAGAGCTGACTGGATTTGTACTTGAAGATTTCGAGGCAGACAAACACACTGTCATCTCATATTACAATTCTCTAGGATACAGAGATGCCATCATCACCAAGGAGCGAATAGAAGATCAGGCCAATGGAAATGTAAAACTCTATTTACAAATAGAAGAAGGCCAACAATACTTTTTTAGAAATATAAGATGGGAAGGAAATTCAAAATATGACACGACAGTCTTAAACAGTATATTAGGCATTAAGAAGGGTGATGTTTTCAATGAGCAGTTACTTCAACAACAATTAAATTTTAGCCCAAGTGGATATGATGTTAGTTCTATCTATATGAATGATGGACATTTGTTTTTTACCGCTTCGGCATTTGAAACAAATTTTGATGGCCAATTTGTGGATATCATGATTATCATCCATGAAGGAGAGCAACTCGAAATAGGTGAGGTGAAAATATCAGGCAATGACCTTACCTCTTCTGAAGTCATTAGAAGAGAATTAAAAACTTTACCAGGTGAAAAGTTTAATCGTGATGCTATCATGAAATCTCAACAAGCTCTTATGAATTTGGGATACTTCAATCCAGAAACACTTGAAGCAGTACCCTATCCAAATTCCGAAACTGGTTTGGTGGACTTGGAATATAAGGTAGAAGAAAAAAGCAATGACATGTTTAATGTTTCTGGGTCCTGGGGAGGACCAGATGCAGGCCTTGTAGGAACCACAGGCGTCCAATTAAATAATTTCTCTCTGAAGAAGGCAATGAAGCTAGAAGGATACAAGGGCGATGGACAACAGCTAGGCCTTCATGCACAATTTGGCGGTCCTCGATATCAATCTATCAATTTCAACTTTGCTGAACCTTGGCTTGGTCAGAAGAAACCCAATAGACTTGCCTTTGGCAGTTCTTATACCAATTACAGAAGCCAAAACGAAAATGCTAATGGCAATTTTGAACGACTAAAAATTTTAGGAGCCAATGTTGGTTATGGCCAACGATTGCAACTATGGGACGAGGATATTGCAGCAAATACTAGCCTTCATTTCCAGCAGTATCAAATGTCAGATTGGTCTAGAGGTTTATTTCAAACCGATCAAGGCGAATTAGTGAGCAACGGTCAATACAATAATCTTAGTCTCAAACAATCATTTACAAGGAATACTTTAAATCACCCTATTGCCCCATCCAAAGGATCACGAATCTCCCTATCTATGCAACTTACTCCCCCATTTAATCTTATTGCAGGCAGAGACTCAACCGGTGAAACAGCTCAAGAGAACTATAGATGGATGGAGTACCACAAGTGGAGATTAACCGCAGAGAAATATATTCCAGTTCATAAAAGAGTTACCGTCAAGCTAGCTGGCAAGCTTGGATTTATGGGTGGCTATAATAAGTCTTTTGGTGTTTCTCCTTTTGAGAGATTTCAGTTAGGTGGTGATGCCCTGACCAATTCACAAATAGGTTTCACTGGGATTGACAGAATTACTTTACGAGGCTATGACGTGGAGGACTTAGAAAATAACATGCAAAACGGAGAAGTTTCCGCTACTCCCATTTTCAACAAGTTCACTGCTGAATTTAGAGTCCCCGTTTCAAAAGACTTAAATCCCACAACTTACTTTCTAGGTTTTGTGGAAGCAGGTAATTCATTCAGGAGCATCAAAGACTTTAACCCACTAAACCTGAAAAAATCTGCAGGCATTGGTTTCCGCACGCAACTTCCAATGATAGGTACCTTAGGCATAGACTACGGTATCGGCTTTGACAAAGATGGACCAAGAACCTTGCAGAATTTGGGGCAGTTTAGTTTTACGCTAGGCTTTGAGTTGGACTGAGGTCGCTGCGCTCCAGACGCCAGACGTACAGACGAAAGACTTACAGACTTTGGGTAAGTGTCTGAAAGTCTAAGTCTTTAGAGAAAGAGTTTTAATAGCGATCAGGGTAATTGGGAGTTAATGCCTCCCTGAATTTACTACTCCGCCAGTCGGCGGATTGAAATTCTTCCCTCCACCCTAAGGCGGAGCGGAAGTTTATACCCGAATTGATAATTTACTAGAAACATAATCTTGTGTTCACTGAAAGCAAGCAGTAGTTGTCTGAAAAACATGTGTTTTCACTAAAAGGAGCTTCCGCTCCATCTTAAGATGGAGGGAAGATTCTAAACCTTTATCCGACTTAAGGAGGAAAAAGGTATTAGAATCAGGGAGGAATACTGATAGATATTAGAATCAGGGAGTAATAAAAGCATTCAGCGAATTAGGAGTTAATACCTCCCTGAATTTGCTACTCCGCCAGTCGGCGGATTGAAATTCTTCACTCCACCCTAAGGCGGAGCGGAAGTTTATACCCGAATTGATAATTTGCTAGAAACATAATCTTGTGTTCACTGAAAGCAAGCAGTAGTAGTCCGAAAAACATGTGTTTTCACTAAAAGGAGCTTCCGCTCCATTCGCCCGCTGGCGAATGGAGGCCGTGTGCGCCCACTGGCGTAGAAGATTCTAAACCTTTATCCGACTTAAGGAGGAAAAAGGTATTAGAATCAGGGAGGAATACTGATAGATATTAAAATCAGGTGGGTATTACCTCTTTATCAATTTACTTATGTGAGACTTTTCATCACCTTCAAGCTTGATCATATAAAACCCTGATTGAAGCTCTCTGATATCTAAGGTCTGTAGATTATTAATTTTTCTATAGATGACCAATCTTCCAGATTGATCATAAACATACATTTTATTGTATTCTTCTGCGCCCTCAAAATTCACAAAGTTCGTCGCTGGATTTGGCGATATTACAACTTCATTTTGAATGATATCATCCACATTTGAAAATATTCTTTCTCCATCTCCAAACACTCTTAACTCAGTAAGACTTACCCATGGACCTGAATATTCGTTTGCATCCAATACTGTGATTCTTACATACCTTGCTTGTACACTATCCACAGCGTTGACAATAGGAATAGTTGGTTCACTTGGAATTATATTCGTTGACCTGTCTGCAATCATCGTATAAGGACCCTCTTCAGTTAAAGAACCTTCAATCAAAAATTGATAGGCTCTATCTTGATAGCAGGTAACTTCAGTTTGAGTGATGACAATATCTCCAAGTAAATCAACAGTTGCTGATTGTGGGAAATCTTGCACAGACCAACGAGTATCCGTATCATCATCTACAAGATTTTCTACTACATTGGCGCCATCTTCTATTCCTGTCCCATCAATTGGAGACTCCAGTGCCCAATTGAATTCCGTTGAAGGAAAAAGGACATGAATTAACTTTGAATCCACAAAGCCTCCATCATCAGTAGTGACTGTTACATTTACCAATCCTTCGGACACAGCAGTCAAGAAACCATCTTCAGAAACTGTAGCAATACTTGAATCTTCAGAACTAAATACAAAATTTCTATTTGTTGCTTCATTAGGTGAAAGTATTGACTCCAACTGAACAGTAGCACCTACAGCCAAAGCCCCATTTATATCCACCAATTCTACTCCTGTAACAGCGACGGGAACTTGTACGGTAACTGTTGTACTCAAAGAAGTCTTTGATCCTCCCTCATTATCATAGGCAGTGGCTGATAATATATACTCTCCCTCTGGCACATTTGTCCAAGTAAAGGAATAAGGAGCTTCAGTTGCTTCTCCTAGTTTATTACTACCTCCTTCAAAAAACTCAACCTTAGTTACCGAACCATCAGAATCCTCAGCATCAGCTGTAATAGTGATATCACTATTGGGTAAAAAGTTGGTATTATTTGTAGGTGAGCTTATGCTAATTGATGGTACATAGTTTTGTGGTGCACCATCTGCTTCAAAAAGATTATCAAAATGAATAGTAGCCTCTCCACTATCTTGTAAGTAAGCACCAGCCTTCCAATAACTTGGCCAATTCCAATAAGA
>CALHKJ010000542.1 GCA_938033975.1 uncultured Saprospiraceae bacterium
TTTTTGCCAAAAGAATCATCGGTATCAGCTTAGCTATTTTAAGTATCATAATCATTAATTTACCTTCTAAAGGTCAAACGGTAGGTGAAGGCATTAGAAAATATTGGTACCTACCCTTATTGACTCTTTTAGGAAGTGGCCTGATTGAGTTACTACTATACTATGTTGATGTAAATGGTATTGCTCCAAATGGAGATATCTCATTTGTTACTTTTCTATTTTTTACCGCTGGTGTCTGTGGCTTGATTTTTAAAATTTTGACTGGTAAATGGAAAGTTTCAAAGACTGACCTGATTGCAGGAATTTGTCTCGGTGTACCTAACTTCTTTTCAATATATCTTTTGCTTAGGTCATTGTCTTCAGGTATCGATGCCAGCGTCATGTTTCCATTTATAAATGTTGGTACAATAGTATCAGGCGTGCTACTAGGTTATTTTGCATTTAAAGAAATGATGGATCGTAACAAAACAATTGGAGTTCTATTAGCAATTCTTGCGATCTATTTAATTGTAAGCTAGGAATGAGCGAAAAACCAGATCAATATCTGACTATTGAAAAAGCTACACTTAGTGAATTCAAAGAAAAGGGTTCTAAATTTTTAGGGTACTTATTTCCTGTAAGGGAAATAAGTGACTTCGAAAATGTTATGGAGGAACTTAAGAAGGAACACTTCAAAGCCAACCACCACTGCTTTGCCTACAGATTTAATTACGAAGATGTCCAGCACAGGTTTTCAGATGATGGCGAACCTTCAGGGACTGCAGGAAAACCCATTTATGGACAGATTATAAAAAATGATTTATACGATTTAGCTTGTATTTCTGTACGATATTTTGGAGGTACTAAATTGGGAACGAGTGGATTAATATCAGCATATAGAAAGTCTTGTGCCATTGCAATAGAACAAGCGCATATCATCGAAAAGACACTATGCCATCATATTCAACTTAGTTTTGATTATAGTATTATGGGGAATTTGATGAGTACACTTAAGCAAATGGCAATTCCAATCATTGAAAAGAAGCTTGAAGAAAATGGAAGTTTAATCATTGAAATCCCGAAGTCAATGAGTGCAGGAAAGATT
Organism: uncultured Saprospiraceae bacterium; assembly: GCA_938033975.1. GTDB lineage: Bacteria > Bacteroidota > Bacteroidia > Chitinophagales > Saprospiraceae > JAHDBF01. The sequence goes on from CALHKJ010000542.1 coordinate 1,085, forward strand.
GATTTATTAAAAGCAAAGATGCTTGGTGTCTCTTTAGAACAAATTGAAGCAAAAACTCAGGTAAGCGGTTTGAAGTTGATCTACTTGGATTAAGATCTAGAAAACAAGCTTTTAATTTTTGACATTGCTCTACCTTCAAACTTTTCATCGTTTACCGCTTTCTTGGTTATAAGGATGGCAAATGGAAGTAAAACAATAATAGGAAGCCAAGCTGCAAGATAAGGACTAAGAGCTCCACTTTTATTCATCTTCTCCCCTAAGATATTTAGAATGACAAATATCATGAATAATATAATGGATACAAGCAAAGGATATCCATAGCCACCTTTACGGATTATACTTCCCATTGGTGCGCCGATGAAAAGGAACAAAACGCATATGGTAGCCCAGCTAAATTGTTGATGCCGTCTTAGTATATAAACATTCTTTTGCTTTTCTAAATTACTATACTCTCTTAGCTTATTAAAGTAATTGTCTTTATCTCTTACACAGCTTACATTGGCACTTGATAGATATCTTTTGTTATTAGCATGTTCTAAATAATAATCAACTAAAGACGCAACTGAATCTGTATTAAATTCAGGTAAATTTTGATCAATAGCAAAAGTTGATGGATTGCTTTTAGGTTTGGTGACCTTATTGATCTTTTCATCAAGCTTATCTTTTTGTGCTTGAATTTGCTTTTGTGTAGAACTATTGTTTGTCTTTGCATCTTTTGAGACTGCAGATTCTAATTTATTGTTGTTTGATGGAACTGTGGATGCTCTAAAAATATTATTGAATTTAAAAAAGTCAGTTTCTTTATTGGTTATTTGACGAGAGACAAATGAATCAATTTCAGTTTTTAATTGCCATGAATTTAGCAAATCATATTTTCGCCGATCCATATTAACGTCCATTGCCTCCATTTCAAATTGCGACATATCAAATAATTTAGTCCATTCTTTGAAATTAGTCCGAGTCATTGGATAGCTCCGTTTTTTTGTTTCCTTATTTAAGGAAGAAGGTTCTTCGTTATATTGATGTCCTTCATAGAGCTTCATGATGAAATAACTGCCATCTTCAGATGAGTACATTTCTCCCCTTTCTGCACTGACAACATTTACTAAGTTACTTCCAGTACCTCGATTGGTTACACTATGGTCATAGATTAATATATCTTCTATATCCTTACCGTTTTCATCAACTCGCCCTACATGCATTACCACATCCTTAAAATCTTCATTGAATACTCCAGGCTCAATGCTTAAGGAAAGCTTTTGTTTTCGAATCGAATGCAAACGATGAAAAAACTGATAATTGGCATTCGGCTTAAGAAAATTGGATGCAAAGAATGAAAACATGCCTGTCAATATCGAAATAATGAATCCCGCTGCTAGAACTCTAAAAAGTGAAACCCCTGCAGACTTGAAACTTGATAACTCATGTTTTTCAGCTAGGTCGCCAAATACCATGACTGATGAGATTAAGATGGTGATAGGTATAGCAAGTGGAATAATCGTTACGGCAAAATAGAAGATCAACTCAAACATTACCCCTATGGAAATACCCTTTCCGATGATTTCGTCAATATATTTCCATAGAAATTGCATCACAAGAACGAACTCAGCTATGAGAAAGGCCACTATATAAGGGCCAATAAAACCTTTCAATATGAGTTTATCTAAAATCTTCACGATGTAAATATACTAGAACTTATAAACGCAAATGTTAGCATATTTAGGATTAAACTGGAATATTTTAGCTTATTTGTAACATTAATTATCCTTCCTGCGTCATCAAATTGTAATGCATCAGAATTAATGAATTATCAAGAGATCATGAATATTGTTTTGCCATTTAAGAATAAACTATACCGGTTTGCCCTGAGGTTGGTAAGCAGTAGCCATGATGCGGAAGAAATTGTGCAGGATTTATTGATCAAAATCTGGAAGAAAAAGGAAGATTTTGAAAAAATAGAAAATAAAGAAGCTTGGTGTATGACGGTGACAAGAAATTTGGCTTATGACAAATTGAGAAGCAGAAAGAGAGTGCATCAAGAGATTGAGGCTCAATTTGATCTTAAAGACAATACTGTAGCTGCAGATGTCCATCTTGAACAAAAAGAGACACTTGCAAGAGTCAGAGAATTAATTGAAAAAATGCCTGAGGATCTGAGAACTGTGATACAGCTGAGAGATATAGAAGGTTACACATATAAAGAAATAGCAGAAATAAACAATTGGTCTATTAGTAAAGTAAAAGTTTATATACATCGTGCAAGAAAAGCTTTACAAGTTGCTATAAGCCAAATAGAATTATAACAGATGGAAAATAAAGAATTTAAAGAACTGATCTCAAAATATTGGGAAGGTGAAAGCACACTAGAGGAAGAAACTCAGTTGCGCATTTATCTTGCTACCGAAGACGGTCGTACAAATCACCCAGAAGAAGCAGCCATGTTTGGCTTCTTTACAATACAAAGAGAAATCAAATCAAACATTACCGAGTTCCCTGTCGAAAAACTGGAACCCGCTAAGGTGAGATCATTAAATAGTTTATCCTTTGTCAGAAATATAGCTGCAGCGATATTAATTCTACTTGGTGGATATTTTGTCTGGAATAACATATCTACGCCTCCTGAAAATAACCAATTGGCAGAAAATTGGAGAGAGGTTGAAGATCCGCAAGAAGCACTCAAAATTACCAAGCAGGCATTGGCATTTTTATCTAATAAAGTGGACAAGAGTGAGCAAATATTGAAAAACAATGTTGCTAAACTTTCCGTAAATAAAATTTTAAAGAAATAACAAAATACATAGATATGAAACATATTATTTCAAGTTTATTATTTGTATTTATAACAGGCCTCTGCTTTGGTCAACAAGATGCAATTGATAAATACTTTTCAAAATACAAAGACAACGAAGATTTTAGTGTTGTCTACATAAGCCCTAAAATGTTCAGTTTGATAAGCAAGTTGGATGACAACGATATTGATGACGACCTAAGGGATGCTATCAAAGGCGTTAGATCATTAAAAATTCTAACTACAGATAGAAATGGACTGGAGTTTTACAAAGAAGCAAAGAGTCTCATAAACACAAATGAATACGAAGTCCTTATGACTGTGCGAGATGGTGATTCTGATGTTGAATTTCTTGTCAAAGACAGTAATGATGGAAATATAGTTAATGAGTTGCTCTTGTTAGTTGGTGGGCAAGAAGACTTTGTTCTCCTTAGCTTTTTCGGAGATATACACTTAAATAAATTATCTAAAATTGCAGAGTCCATTGAGATAGATGGCATGGAACATCTCGATAAATTAGAAGAAAAATAATGCTGCACATAAGCAGTAAAGAAGCACGAATTTGACCAATTTGATTTGCTGAAAGATTTCCATCTGTTATAATGGCAGATCAAAGTTGATACAGCTCCGATAGTTTTGTTTTCTCGATGAAAACTCATTAACAGAAACACACTCACATTATCTAAACATTTACTAGCATTTTAGACTTTGATAGTCAATGAACATATTGATTATGATGGCGAGCTATTTGTAAATTTTGGATGCTTGAGTAACTCGGTGCTGTATCTGGTCTTTTTAATCCAAGCTGAGGCTCCTTAAATATTCTTTTATTATCCCCTCTGATCCCTTTACTGCATAAAACCATGAGTCAATAAGAAGACATTCATAGCCCAATGTTGAGAATTAATTAAAATCTGTTGTAACTTGTTATTGATCAATTCCTAGTACTATTTTGTTTACATACAAACAAATTCTTTTCCATTGCATTTTTGCAATGTCATTGTTTGTCATTTCCCGACAAGCATACGCCAGCCCTATTGATGGATTTAATAAAATGTCTTGCGAGGAATTAAATGCCCTTGTAGAAAACATATTTGATAATGAACTCTTAGAAACTGAGGAGATTAAAAATGGGGCAGAAAAAATATACAAGGCAATATTAGAAAAAAATTGCACTACTCTTCCAGATGCTCTCAACTTAGTTGGATTTTATTGTTACAATAAAAACGAACCGGTTCGAGCCAAGTATTACCTAAATCGAGCAGATTCTCTTTTACAAGTCACAGGTCAGCAACGATCGAAGGCAGCGGTAAGAAACATGACATATTTGGGATTAAATGCACAGATTGGTGGCAATCATAAAGCAAGTTATTATTACTATGAAAAAGCTTTAAGCTTAAGTAAGGAAATAGCGTTCTCTTATGGAATTATGCAGTCTTATATAAATCAAAGTTTGTATTTCCTAAAAAAGGAGGATACTAAAAAAGCCAAAGAATTCTTGATAAAAGCTGAGCAGTACAAGGAAGGAAATCCCCATATGAGTGGCTATTTGTATCACAATCTATCTAGAGTCTATCTTATCGAAAAAGATTATGAAGAAGCTTTAAAGAATATAAAAATTGCAGAAAAGATTTGGACTGATTTGGGTTTTTCAAAAGGATTATATTTCATCAATTCAAATTTGGCTCACATAGATTTGAAATATAACAAAGACACCTTACAATGGAAGTCACACATGGATCAAGCTTTACTTCATTTAGAAAGAGATGGCAGCTATTCAAGACATGGGATTTATAAAGCTCTAGCTTGGTATCATACAGAAAAAAAAGAAGAGGAGGATGCGATTCATTTCTTTGAAAAGGCTTTAGAAGAAAGTGCAAGCTTTGAAGAAAATGAATTGTTGGATATCGTTGGAGCTCTCATTGAATTATATGGAAGTAAGGATGATATAGAAAATATCAAGAGATTAAATCAATCTGCCATCAAAGTTTTTGATCAAAAATCGGAAATGTATAAAGCTGAAGCAGACAAGTGGTTACTAACAGAACTCACACTTGAAAATAAAATTGGAGAAAATGAATTTTTAAAATTCCGAAACAAAGCCTTTCTTACTTCATGGATCTTGACTGTTGGATTTCTATTAGTTTTTGGGTTTATTCTATTCAAATACTATCGACAGAAAGGCGAGCAAAAGAGATTAGAAGATGCTCAAGAATTCAGATCGATGATATCTAGTAATCTACATGACAATGTAGGATCCACGCTTGCAGGCCTTGCCATGAAATCAGAAATACTGTCTTTGGATGTTGATAATGAATTGAAGGATGAACTCATTGGGATCTCGGAAATAAGTCGCCATGCAATGACAAGCCTAAGAGATACTGTCTGGGCAGTGGATATAAGAAAAGACAGTTATAAAAATTTGACAATTAAAATGCTGGATCATGGCGAAGAGCAACTTTCACTCAAGAATATAAACTTCACCAATGATATAAAATGCACAAATCCAGAAGCCTACATTGATCCTGAACTCAGACAAAATATTTACTTGATTTTTAAGGAAGCAATTACTAATATTTTAAAACATTCAAATGCAGATATAGTCCATTTAAAGGTAAGGCAAAGTGATAAAAAATATAAACTTTCCATTATGGATAATGGAGATACCTCAAAAAGCTCTGTTTCCAGTGGATCTGGATTAGCTAATATGGAAATGAGGGCAAAAAATATTGGAGCTACACTAAAGATTGATTCAGATAATGGTTTCAAAATTAGCCTCAAGTATAATATATCATAGCTGCATGAGAATAATCTCCTCATGTAGAAAATCATATTAACAAATATCAGAATTATCAGGCCGTATTATGACATCAACTTCTTACAGCCTAAATAGATAATCTAGAACTTAAGTGTAAGCTTATAGTTGTAAAACTTGTGTATGCTTGATCAGTAGGAAGGTAAATGGAAAGAAAGTTGGAAGTACTAGAATAGATTCTATAATGACTATTACTTAGTGTTTGTTACGAGGGCTTGCGTGAGCTTGAGTAATTATACTCCTAACCACTTCTCGTACTCTTCGTTGTATGTTTTCAAACCAGTTCTTCTTTCAAGGTCTTTTGTACCTTTTTTGAAGAGCTTGCTGAAAAACTCTTTTAAAATGTTCATGAAATAAAAATTTATATTTTTTATAATGTGGATTACATATAGATAGACGGCCAAAATTTAGTTTTGTATGGTGACTTAAACCATTTTAACACAAACTTTAAGACTATCTATCTAAGAAGGTAAAATTAATGACAAATTAGATATAATCCTAATATATAATGCATTGATTTTAGGAAGAGAGCTGTTGAAAAGTTAGGACCTAGTATTGTTAACAAAATTGTTATGGAAAATCTTGAAACTTTCTTAAAATTAAATTTGTTGACCTGATGGAAACAAAATAATATTCTAATATCAAACAAAAACACTTTATGAAATATGCTTTGCTAATAGCAACTTTCTTTTTTATCCAAGCGACAAACACCCAATCCGCAGCACAATCGCAATGTATTAAGACTGATGAGGAGGCAATGGAGATCCTTTCTTACACTGACCCTCAAGACAAAATAGCTGGTAAATGGGATGTAAATATTAGAGGCACCTTATTCCATAGAACAAAAATAATTCAATCAGATTACGACGAATACCCAATGTATTGGTACATACTACCCTATGCAAATGGTTACAACATCTGCTGTACTCCAGGCTTTGAGGATGAATTGATTAACGGATTGTTGATAAAAGACGAAACGATAGATGGTCAATTCTTCTCCTATATCATGGTAGGTGGTAAAGAAAGCATTTCTTTAGGTAGGCAGGTGACTGAAGATATCCTAACGTTTCAGTTCCAGGCGTCAGATGCGTACATCCAAAATAATTTCAAAGGAAAGGTAAAGGATGAAGTATTAGATGAATTGGTTCTTGTTTGGGAATACATTTTAACCAGACACGAAAATAACTAGCCCTGCTCTGAAGGAGGAATTATTCCAGTTTTTTCACCAAAGTACTGTACAAAGCGCCTCATATCATTGGCCATATCTTGATTATTTGTTGCCGTCATGTATGTATCAGCAAGGCTTCTTAAGCCTTGAAAAACAAATCTGTCCATTTCCATTACCTGAAGATCTTTTGTCCAAAGATCAATCTTAAAGGTATCTAAAGTGTCTTTATCAAATAGAGAGATAAACATCGCTTTTACTTCTTTTGGATCACCTCCTTGATCTGAAGAACTCCATTCAATTTTTTCAGGAACCTTTTTGTCATCAAGCTCTACATTAATTTCAATTTTAGACTTCATTGCTAATTTTTGATAATTTTCTTTACGATCAATTCATTTTCAACTTCAAAAGAGATAAAATAAACTCCAATTGGAATATCTTCAATATCTATCCAATTGTTATCTATCTTGCCGCTTTTCAATTGCTGGCCAAAGATATTATTTACTCTGAAATTTGATAG
>CALHKJ010000543.1 GCA_938033975.1 uncultured Saprospiraceae bacterium
ACCTCTTGAATATCTAAATCTTTACTGTCAAAGATTATCTCTTTTGCTTTATGACTTTCAATTTTGTGAGTTACACTTCCATGCAAAATTTTCTTATCAAAGTCTGCGGTTAAATCCAATGACAAGTGTGTAGATTTTGCCTCTTCTGGTTTTGCAAAACTATGATGATCTATTCTTGAATGATTATGAGAATGCATATTGTTTGTTTTAGTTGAATCTTGTGTGCAAGATGAATTCAATAAAACTATTATGAAGATTAGAGGAAGATATTTTACCATTTGAAATTTACTGTTCGAGAATATTTATTGCTTAAAGCAAGTAGGAATTTCAGTCGTCGAAAGTATTGATTTTATTGCAAATTCACCAATAGAACGTTATAATTTACCAAAGATTACAGGCTTTATTGGTATCCTTTTGAAAAGAAACTGATTTATTAAGCCTCAACATGTTTTTCAGCCATTTGAATAAGACTTTTTTGAACCTGAGTTATCATTTCATCATCGATGTCTAAATGAGTCACAAATCTTACTTTTTGAGGTCCAAATGCAGAAGCAAGAATCTCATTGGATCTAAGCTCTTCAACAAAATCATTTGCCATCAATTTTCCTTTGAGTTCGAAGATTACAATATTGGTTTTGATAGGTAATATTTTCGAAACAAAACTGCATTGTTCTAAAGTTGTGCCAAGTTGTTTAGCTCTTTCATTATCAATTTTGAGGCGTTCAATATTGTTGTCCAATGCGTATATGCATGCTGCTGCCAAATAACCAGCCTGTCGCATTCCACCTCCCATCGCTTTTCTGAATTTTCTAGCCTTGGCAATAAATTCCTTAGTCCCTAAAAGAACAGATCCAACTGGTGCACCTAAACCTTTTGACAGACAAATTGAAATGCTATCGAAAATATTACCAATATCTTTTGTGTTATCATTAGTCTCAACCAAAACATTAAAGAGCCTAGCACCATCCAAGTGCAAGCTCAAGCCTAATTCTTTGCAGCATGAACTGATTTCTTGCATTTCATTTAGATTGTAATAGGTGCCTCCTCCGGTATTGCAAGAGTTTTCGATAACAACCAATTTTGAGTTCGGTAGCCAATCATAATTGGGATTTACACTTGCCTTAATTTGTTCAGAATTGATCTTGCCATAGCTTCCATCTATCAGTTTAATTCCAATCCCTGAATTGTAGGCATAACCTCCATTTTCATACTTATAAACATGAGATAATTTATCGCAAATCATCTCATCCATAGGATTTGTATGTGTTTTGATAGCGATTTGGTTGGTCATGGTTCCAGAGGGGCAAAATAGAGCTGCTTCCATTTCAAACATCCTAGCTAACTTCTCCTGGAGGGCATTTATTGTTGGATCTGCATTAAATACATCATCTCCTACTTTTGCTTCCATCATTGCCTTCAGCATTCCAGCAGAAGGGACAGTAACGGTATCACTGATTAAATTGATCAATTCTATTTAGGTGTTTAATGAAAAAATATATTTCTTACATTTACCAAATATAATATTGAATGTCTAATTCCAGAGAATATTTTAAATCAGCCGTTTCCGTAGATAATGTCATTTTTGGCTTTGATGATACGGATCTTAAGGTATTACTGATAAAAAGGGGTGAGGAGCCGTTTTTTGGTGAGTGGGCCCTGCCTGGTGATTTGGTTTATCCAAACGAAGACATTAATACTGCTGCAAATCGCATATTATTTGACCTTACTGGGCTTGAAAATGTTTATTTAGAGCAAGTATCCACTTTTGGTGAGGTAGATCGTCATCCAAAAGGTAGAGTTATTACCATCGGCTATTTTTCTTTGATTAATATTGAGAAGGTAAGTCCAAGAGCCTCTTCTTTTGCCAATGAAATTTCATGGAAGAATGTCCGAGATGTAAAGGAATTAGCTTTCGATCATTTCAAGATTATGACAACATGTTTGTATAGACTACAAACCAATTTGAAATTGAAGCCGATCGGATTTGAGTTGTTGCCTGAAAGATTTACACTTACTGAGCTTCAACTATTGTATGAAAGTGTTCTTGGCAAACAACTAGATAAGCGGAACTTCAGAAAGAAGATCACCAAAATGAACATCATCAAAGATTTGAATATTTATCAGACAGGTGTAGCTCACCGTCCGGCAAGATTGTATTCATTTGATGCTGAATCTTACCAGCAAGCTTTAAAAGAAGGAATTACTTTCGAGATTTAATTATTCCTCAGACTTTACTTCTTTCAAAAAATCTTCATTCAATGTAATTGCAACTGTCTTTGCTCTGAAGTAAGATTCGGACATCATAAGGTAGCCTTTATAATCGCTGATCTCTCCCCAAGAATTCTTGATGATATAATACTTTCCTCCCTTCTCATCATTTGCTATTCCAACAAGATGCATGAGATGGTCGTCGGTAGTGCTATAATCCTCAAAAGAAACTTGACGGTCTTTTTGAACAACCTCATTCTCCGGGCAAGGAGAATCAAAACACTTTTCGTCAAAGGATGTAGGGTTAATAGCTAGGCCTCTTTGTGCTGAAAATCCTTTCTCGCTTACATCGCCATCCCAAATAACAGAATGACCTTCCTGTATTGCTAGATCCACTAATTTTTCCATTCTATCAATGGGAACGTTCAGGTACGAACCGTTAGAGTAATTATCTGGAATTTCAAGGACAAACTCTTTTCCAAATCCATGATGTGTGAAACTTGTGATATTGATATACTTTTCTAAGTTCAGGCCAAGATGCTCATAGTAGCTTTTGGCAGTGAAGTCCTTTTCATTCAAGATAAATGAATCTTCGTATGCTGTCAAATGCTTGTCAAGTATCCCATCAAATTCTTGTTCCCAATTATTTGGAATTTTATGATCTTCTACAATCTTGTCTAAGTATGCTTTTAATTCCTTGAATAGTTCTTTGTGGTTGTGCTTTTCATCGCTTGTTCCTGAGTAAGTTTGTTCAGGCACAAGACCTTGTCTCAAGCCAGCATTTAGCATATCATGAGCAAGACTACCTTCCGAGAAATTTGCCTTCCCTTGTCTCAAGATATAGTTCCTAGCTTTGTCCTTATATACATCTCTCACAATGTACATTTCTGAGAGGTCAATTGATTCACCACTTTTCCTCAAAACTTCGGACTCAATAAATGAGATTGATGCAAATGACCAACATGTCCCTGTTTTACCTTGACTTTTTACATCTGTGTTTTCTACCTGATGTATGATTTCAAAATCATATTGCGATGAAAGCACATTTACAGATAACATACAAGCCGCAAAGAAGCTATACTTAATTAGTCGTAACATATTTAAATTATTGTTAATTTGAATTAGCTAAACTGAAGATAAAATCGAAAATATACCATTCTTAAATCTTCTGCGAATATTATAGCAATAAATGTTGCTATTGGTCAATACTACAACCCAATTTAACTTATCTTTGTGGCTCTATGGAATTAATCAGAAATTTTTGTGTTATTGCTCATATCGACCACGGTAAAAGTACCTTATCAGATAGGTTGTTAGAAGAGACAAAAACCATATCAGAAAGAGAGATGAAGAACCAGGCTTTGGATGATATGGATATTGAAAGGGAAAGAGGTATTACAATCAAGAGTCATGCAATTCAAATGTATTACCATCAACCTGGTGGAGAAAAGTATACATTGAATTTAATTGACACTCCAGGTCATGTGGATTTTTCATATGAAGTTTCAAGGTCTATTGCAGCATGTGAAGGAGCATTGCTTCTTGTCGATGCAAGTCAAGGTATTCAAGCCCAAACTATTTCAAACTTATACCTAGCACTGGAACACGATTTAGAAATTATTCCAATCCTTAATAAAGTGGATATGGAAAGTGCTATGATCGATGAAGTTTCTGATCAAATCATTGACCTGATCGGTTGCAATAAAGAGGACATCATTCACGCAAGTGGAAAAACCGGAATAGGTATCAAGGATATACTAGATGGTATTGTAGAAAGAGTGCCATCACCTAAAGGAGATCCAGAAGCTCCATTGCAAGCATTAATCTTTGATTCAGTATTTAATCCATTTAGAGGAGTCATTGCATATTTCAGAATTCTAAATGGAAAGTTGAGAAAAGGGGAAGAAGTAAAGTTTGTAAACACAAACAAAAATTACGCTGCTGATGAAATTGGAATATTGCAAATAAATCAAGTTCCGAAAAAAATTCTTGAAGCTGGAAATGTTGGTTATATCATAACTGGAATAAAAGAAAGTAAGGAGATCAAAGTAGGGGATACTATCACCTCTCAATTGAATCCTTGTGAAGAGGCAATTCAAGGTTTTGAATTGGTCAAACCTATGGTATTTGCTGGTTTGTATCCGATTGAAAATGAAGATTTTGAAGATCTACGAGACAGCATGGAAAAGCTTCAATTGAATGATGCTTCTTTGATTTTTGAACCAGAATCCTCAGTTGCACTTGGTTTTGGCTTCAGATGTGGATTTTTAGGAATGTTGCACTTGGAGATCATTCAAGAAAGGCTTTCCAGAGAATTCAATCAAGAGGTGATAACCACGGTTCCCAATGTTTCGTATTATGCCTATAATCAGAAAGGTGAAAAATTATTGATCAATACACCTAACGATTTGCCAGATCCAAGTAAGCTTTCTAAAGTAGAGGAGCCTTATATAAGAGCTCAAATTATAACCAAGCCAGATTATATAGGGACCATAATGAAGCTTTGCATGGACAAACGTGGTGTCTTAACTAAGCAAACATACCTTACTCAAAGTAGGGTGGAGATGACTTTTGAAATGCCTTTAGCAGAGATCGTTTTTGATTTCTATGACAGATTGAAGTCTATCACGAAAGGTTACGCTTCCTTTGATTATCAAATGATTGACTTTAGAGCTTCGGACTTAGTAAAGTTAGATATTAGATTAAATTCAGAACCAGTAGATGCATTATCTTCATTAGTGCACCGAGAGAAAGCTGCTTCTTTTGGTCG
>CALHKJ010000544.1 GCA_938033975.1 uncultured Saprospiraceae bacterium
TCCAATTGTTCTGGACTGAGTACTATGGGTAGAATGCCATTATTTAATGCATTCGATTTGAAATTATCAGCAAAAAAACTGCTAATCACGACTCTAAAGCCATAATCGTATATTGACCATGCTGCATGTTCTCTACTAGAACCACAACCAAAATTTTTCCCCGCCACCAAGATAGAACCACTATAATTTGGATTATTTAAGACGAACGATTCATTTTTGACCTCACCTGAGGTATATCTCCAATCTCTAAATAGATTAGCACCGAAACCTTTCTTATTGGTTGCCTTCAAAAATCTTGCTGGAATGATTTGATCCGTATCCACATCTTCAATTGGAAGTGGCACAGCTGTGGAATGTATGATTGATAATTTTTCCATTTAAATAAATTCTCTTACGTCTACAATTTTACCATGAATAGCTGCAGCTGCAGCTGTCAACGGACTTGCCAATATCGTTCTAGCTCCTGGGCCCTGTCTTCCTTCAAAATTTCTATTGCTGGTGCTTACACAATATTCACCAGATGGAATTTTATCATCGTTCATACCAAGACAAACAGAACAACCTGGTTCTCTCAATTCAAATCCGGCTGCTTCAAATATCTTATCTAGTCCCTCTGCTTTTGCTTGCAATTCAACCTTCTTTGAGCCTGGAACTATTAAAGCCGTTATGCTGTCTGCTTTCTGTTTTCCTTCGACAAATTTCGCCACAGTCCTTAGGTCTTCAATGCGAGCATTGGTACAACTTCCAATAAAAACATGTTGGATGCTTTTATTTTTAAGTGACTCCTCATCTGCCAGGCCCATATAGTTAAGTGCCTTTTGGTTGTTTTCTTTTGGAATTGGCTTATTGATTCCTATGCCCATTCCAGGATTGGTTCCAAATGTAACCATTGGTTCAATATCACTTGCGTCAAATGTGTACTCTTTATCGAAAAGAGCGTCCTCGTCTGAATAAAGCTTTGACCAAAATTCAATTGCTTCATTCCATTGATCTGCTTTTGGACTATGTTCTCTTCCTTTCAAAAAGTCAAAGGTCGTCTGGTCAGGAGCTATCAAGCCTCCACGTGCTCCCATTTCGATACTCATATTACAAACAGTCATTCTTGCCTCCATCGATAGTTCGCGTATTGCAGAACCAGCATATTCAACAAAATAACCTGTTCCTCCCCCTGTGGTAAGTTTTGAAATTATATATAGAATTAGATCCTTTGCAGAAACTCCTTTTGACAAGCTTCCATCAATGGTAATTCTCATTTTCTTTGGCTTTTCAAGCAAAAGACACTGTGTTGCCATTACTTGTTCTACCTGTGATGTTCCTATCCCAAAAGCAATGCAACCAAAAGCGCCATGAGTGGAAGTATGGCTATCTCCACAGACGATTGTCATTCCTGGTTTTGTTAGTCCTTGTTCAGGACCGATTACATGCACTATGCCTTGCTTCTCATGACCAAGACCAAATAAGGGAATATCATTGTTTTTGCAATTGTCAATTAGCGCATTTACTTGCTTTCGCGAATTTTCATTTTCAATCGGTAAGTGTTGATTGATTGTTGGGACATTATGATCTGCTGTTGCAGTAATTTTATCCTTACGGAAAATGGATATACCTCTTTCGACTAAGCCATTGAATGCTTGAGGACTTGTAACTTCATGGATGAAGTGTCTATCAATGTAAATGGCTTGTCTGGTTTTTGATAATTCTTTTACGATATGTGCATCCCAAATTTTATCAAATAGGGTTCTTGTTTTCTTTTCACTCTGCACCTCCATGTTATTTTTGTAATTGTACGGCTTGAAATTGTGAATCTTCAAAAAGCTGATTTAGCATGGTTGACAATTCTGCTTCTTGCACTTCTTTATGCATATCTGCTAAATGAATAAATTTCTCATAAGCTATATCTAGCTGATCCTTGTAAAGATCAAAGCCAATTTGTTTTGCACGATATGCCAAGGCAGCTCTTCCACTTCTTGCAGTCAAAATAATTGATGAATGATCAACTCCTACATCTATAGGATTAATGATTTCATAGTTTTCTCTTTTCTTAATTACTCCATCTTGATGAATTCCTGATGAATGGGCAAATGCATTTTCACCAACTATGGCTTTATTGGCTTGCACCATCATGCACATTTCTTCGGATATCATTTTACTGATCCTATTCAACATTGGTGTTTTTATATCAGTATAGAAACGCTGATGCATTCTTTGCTTTATAGTCATGACCACTTCCTCTAAAGCAGTATTGCCTGCTCTTTCACCAATGCCATTCATTGTACATTCAATTTGACGAGCTCCTTGTTCTATACCAGCAATACTATTTGCTGTTGCCATTCCTAAATCATTGTGGCAATGAGTAGAGATAATTGCATTATCAATCCCATTTACGTACTCCTTCAAAAAGCCAATCTTATTTGAATATTCTTGAGGTAGGCAATATCCAGTTGTATCTGGAATATTTACAACTGTAGCTCCAGCTTTAATAACAGCTTCTATTATTTTAGCAAGATAAATGTTGTTTGTTCTGCCTGCATCCTCTGCATAAAACTCTACATCTTCAACAAAGGATTTTGCATATTTGACAGCAGCGACTGCTCTTTCAATGATTTTATCTTCCGTCGAATTGAACTTATATTTTATGTGAAGTTCTGATGTACCAATGCCAGTATGGATTCTTGGTCTTTTAGCATATTGAACAGCATCTGCAGCCGCTTTAATATCTTTTTCTACTGCTCTTGATAAGGCACAAACAGTAGTGTTTTTAATTTCTTTAGAAATTTGATTTACTGATTCAAAATCATTTGGACTGGAGATTGGAAAGCCTGCTTCAATCGTATCTACTCCCAGTTCTTCAAGTTCCTTAGCAATCTTAATTTTTTCCTTCGGATTAAGTTTACATCCCGGGACTTGTTCGCCATCTCTTAGGCTTGTATCAAATATTTGTATCTTCTCCATGAGTCTTCTTTTTTCGTATTTAGCAATATTGATTGCTAATACAAGCAAATTAATTCCAAAATGGCTGTGAGGGAAACCAATTTTCCAAGTTATTACGAAATCAAAAAATCATTTAATTAGTTATAACCTGTTGATAGTTAGGTATATACGTTATGTTTTATTACAACGGCTAAGCCATTTTATATTCTGCTCCTAGTAGTTTTTAATGTCTAAATCTAGGCTCAGAAGCCATTTAAATTAACTTCGTATTATAATTACCTTTTAATGTTAAAATCTCAATCAGATAAGCTTGTTACCCTAATCAACAGCCTTACCAAAGCTGAGAAGCGAAGTTTTAGACTTTTTGTGAAGCGGAATGGCAATGAAGGTGATACCAAATTCATGCAATTATTTCAATTAATTAGCAAGGAGAAAGATTTTAATGAAAAGCTGGCGTTAAAGAAAATTCCAGATCTCAAAAAGACACAAGTCTCTAATTTGAAGGCCAATTTGTTCAAGCAAATTCTTTCTTGCCTTCGTCTGCTGGAAAGAAATAAAATTGCTGAAATCAGTGTAAGGGAACAAATTGATTTTGCGCGAATTTTATACGACAAAGGAATGTATAAAAATTGCTTAGAAATTTTGGATAAGGCCAAGAAACAATCTCGTGATATCAACTTTGAAACCTTAACCCTTTCTATCTTATATTTTGAAAAGCAAATTGAATCTCAGCATGTAACTGGATCTATGTCTTCAACTGCAGACAAACTTAGTTCGGAATCAAACGAAATTCTGAAACAAATTGATTTGACCAATCAGTTATCAAATTTATCTCTTTTGCTATATGGTAGATACCTCAGAAAAGGTTTTGTAAAGAATGATAAAGAGTTTGAAAAACTAAAATCGTTTTTCAATGAAGCGCTACCTGAGTACAAAGAACAAGAATTGGAGTTTTATCAAAAACTGTATCTCTATCAGTCTTATGTATGGTTTCATTACATGGCACAAGACTTTATCAATTGTTATAAATACTCCTTGAAGTGGGTAAATCTCTACGAAGATTATCCTGGAAGAATAGTAACCAGCACCACACCATACATAAAAGGAAATCACAATCTGTTGAATGCCTTGTTTATGACCAAAAGTCGAGAGCGATTCAACGATGCCTATAATACCTTTCTTCAATTTGATATTCATAAAAGTAAAATACCTTCCTTTAATGAGGTTTCACTTTTTCAACTTTTTAAGTGGACCCATTTTCTAAATAACATTTTCTTAAATGCTGAATATGAGGTGACAGATGAATTGTTAGAGCTGGAGCAAATCTTAAAAGAAAATACTTATGGATGGGATAAAAATCGTGTCCTTATTCTCAACTATAAATTAGGTTGTTGTTACTTTGGTATCGGCGATCTCGATAAAGCAATTGATTACCTCAATATTATTTGCAATCAAAATCTTCCAGATTTTAGAAGAGATATTCAAAGCTTTGCACGGATACTAAATCTTATCGCCAATTTTGATAAAGGGAATGAGACTTTAGTTGCTTATCAAGTAAAATCTCTCTATAGATTTCTTTCCAAAATGAAAGAGCTTGAACAAACACAATTGGAGATTATAAAATTCTTGAGAAGTACACCTAAGATACTACCTAAAGATATTAATCAAGAGTTCATCAAACTTAAAGATGGTCTTTCAAAAATTGAAACCAAGCCATATGAAAAACGCCCGTTTTTATACCTCGATATTATTTCTTGGTTAGAGGCAAAAATAAATGGCACGAGTATAAAAGAGGAAATAAGACGCAAATTGAATTAATACTTTTGTTTACTTCTCACGAACTCACAATATTACTTTTGATGTTTTTCATAGCTATAAGCGCACAAGCAAATGCAATTAATAATAGCCCTGCCGCCAATGCAAAAGATGATCCTGGAAAATACAAACCTCCTTCAGGTCGTATGAAAAAATAAAAAACTGGTGCGAAAGTTAATTGGCCAAGGATGGCAGTTAAACTCACAAGGCCAGTAATCGCTCCTTGTAAATTGCCTTGTTCTTTTTCCGATACTTGATTAGAAATCACTCCTTGGACGGTTGGTCCTGCAACGCCACCAAGTGCATATGGAATTAGGAATACATACAACATCCATGGTTCAGTTGCAAAAGCAAAAAGTAGCATTCCGATTGTCAAAAATAGAAAACCATAGGTAACAACTTTTTTCTGTCCAAATTTCTTGGTGGCACGTCCTATTAGAAATCCTTGGACAATGGCAACCAATACTCCTACCACCATCAAGGAGAATCCGATATCTCTTGGGCTCCAATCATATCTTTCTATTCCATAGTATGCCCATACTGTTGGAAGTGCTTGGCCTGCAAGATTAGAAAGAAAAAAAGCAGCGATCAAAAGTAGAACCCCTTTGTATTTCCTGAGACTGAATAATGAAACTCCTGCAATCATTTTCTTAGGATCCATTGGTCTTCTATTCTCTGGAGTCAATGACTCTGGAACAAAGAACAAACCAAATAGGAAGTTTAGAAAACTCAATCCAGCAGCAATATAAAACGGTAGCCTGATATCAAACTCTCCAAATATTCCACCAATGGCAGGCCCGATAATAAAGCCTAAACCAAAAGCTGCCCCAATCATTCCAAAATTTTGTGCCTTCTCTTCAGGTTTGCTGATATCAGCAATGTAAGCAGTTGCCACTGTAAAACTAGCGCCCATAATTCCAGCTAAGAATCTCCCAACAAACAACCAAGTAATGGTTGGCGCCCAAGCGTGGATTAAATAATCAATGCTAAGTCCAAATAATGCAATAAGTAAGATCGGTCTTCTTCCATATCTGTCAGAAATTTCACCCAATATTGGTGCAAACAAAAATTGCATTCCTGCAAAGGCAGTCATCAACCACATTCCATAGATAACAGCGTCAGCTGTTCCCTTGCCAGTAAGTAACATGATTAGGTCCGGTACAATCGGAATGATGATACCTATACCAATCACATCTACGAGCACAGTGATAAAAATGAAGAATAATGCTTTTTTGTTTGATTCCATATGTGATGGCAAAAGTCAAATTAAATAATTAGAAAAGGTGCACTTGACAAATTTATTTTCTGAATAATTGTTTGGACATTCAAACAGTCATAACCAGTTTATTGGACTCCTTTCATTTCTTAAAGAATCTAATTCTTTATTCTTTTCAATAAAGAGCTTGTATAAATCACTTCGATCCTCTTCCATCATATAATCCAATATACTTTGGAAGGCTTTATTAATTTCTTCAGGTTTGCTGGAGTCCATAT
The DNA here is from genome assembly GCA_938033975.1 of uncultured Saprospiraceae bacterium. Lineage (GTDB taxonomy): Bacteria > Bacteroidota > Bacteroidia > Chitinophagales > Saprospiraceae > JAHDBF01. Next base: position 6,241 of record CALHKJ010000544.1, read on the forward strand.
GTTGCAAATACTTTTCAAATACTTTCTCCTTCAATTCTTTAGGTAAGATTTGCACATTGTAATAAGATGGTCTTTCCAAAATATTGAGATAAAGATCATTGGCTTCAATCATCCTTAATTGGATACACTGCTCATACAATTCCGGAATGTGAAACACATTCAAAATGGAAACTGTTGGTGCAATTTTAAACTTGATGAAAGGGTAGTCCTGAATTACTTTTCTATTCTCAATGATATCCTTCCATTTCATGTCCTTCCGGATATATTCACCAAGTGCATCGTTCGCATCAATGCTAGCTAGCAATTCTACCTCATCAAAGTGGCGCCACAATTTTATAAGATCATAATCCTTAAAAGCTAACTTAGAAAAGTTGGTATTGTATCTCAGCCTCGCTCCAGTTGATTTGTTTTTAATTAACCACTCGAGAAGGATATAATGCTCCTCAGTAACGAGAGGTTCACCTCCTGCAAAGTAAAACTCCTCTGCCCCTAAAAGAGCATCTGCTGAAGATTCAATAAAATGTTCTAAGTCGTGGATATTTTTTATGATCGCCTGTTGTCCAATATTAGTGTTGAGAACTTTTGCATCATTAAACCATTTGGAGCTTGCTCCATGCCAACAAGTTCTACATCTAAAATTGCATACATTAGAAAAGCGAATATCAAAGTAGATGGGCAGAGTAGGGGATTCATCAATTTTCTGATAATCGAATTTTCCGAAAGTTTCTAAGCGAATACTTTTACCTCCACTAGCTTCAATTTTGTGACACACAAAACATCTGTTATCTATTTCATTTTTTGAAAACTTCTCTCTCAGTTCATTGACTTGTTTTCCATCCCAAATTTCTTTTAGTGATTGCTCATTGACATTTCCATAAGGGATATTAGCGACACAGCAAGCCTTGGCCGTTCCATTATTGGAGACATGGTAGTGGATGAATGGCATTAGGCAGTGAGGTTTGTTTTTCATGCACTGCAAAAGTAGGATATTCAAATAGCATTGAACTTATTTATAAAAGAAGTGAAGAGTGATTTTTTATAAACAAAAAAGACCACGATCTCTCGTGGTCTTCTGAATGATAGTAGGGATGAAAGGATTCGAACCTTCGACCCCTTGGTCCCAAACCAAGTGCGCTAACCGGACTGCGCTACATCCCTATCATTAATTCTTAAAATATATATGGCGGTGAAGGAGGGATTCGAACCCCCGGTACCTGTTTCCAAGTACGACGATTTAGCAAACCGTTGGTTTCAGCCACTCACCCACTTCACCATTTAGTGCATATCTTAACTTCTTGCCTGTGCAAAAAGTGATGCAAATGTATGTAACTCGTAGGCATTAAACAAGCCCTTTTTTAATAATTTTCGATAATGCCAATAGAGGGCTTTTTCTTATCTTGCAAATAGTTTACTTCATGAGATCCGTGGTCGACTATAAACTCTTACCTGAGATGATACGAAGACCAAAAATTATGGGACCCTGGGAAGGGTCCTTTTCTATTGAAGTACCCGCTATTAGTACGCTTTCGCGAATATTACTCGTTGCTTTGAAGGCTTTCCTGTAACCATACATTCACCGGGAGAAAGATCACCTTCGATAGGAATGCATCGTATTGTGGCCTTGGTTTCCTCTTTTACCTTGAGTTCCGTTTCTGTAGTTCCATCCCAATGAGCCATGATAAAACCTCCTTTTTCATCCAAAACAGACTTGAATTCGTCATAGCTGTCTACAGTATGTGTGTTTTCATCTCTAAAGGCCTTTGCTTTGTTCAGCAAATTATCTTGGATAGTCACCAATAGATCTTCAATATATTGACCCAAGCCATCCAATCGCACTCCAGTTTTCTCCTTCGTATCTCTTCTTGCTACCTCTGCTTGACCTTTTTCCAAATCTCTTGGTCCAATGCCAATCCTTACAGGAATTCCTTTCATCTCATACTCAGCAAATTTGAAACCTGGTCTCTTGCTTGCATCATCATCAATCTTAACTGAGATTCCTTTTGCTTTCAATTCTTTGGCAATTTCCTCTCCTTTTTCAAGTAACTCAGGAAGTGGTTTTGGTATAGGTACGATAACCACCTGTGTAGGAGCTAATTTTGGAGGTAAGACCAATCCTTCATCATCCGAATGAGTCATTACCAAGCCACCTACTAGTCTAGTTGATACACCCCACGAACTTGCCCAAACATATTCCTCTTTGTTTTCTGAGGTTAAGTATTTTACATCGAAAGCTTTCGCAAAATTTTGACCTAAAAAGTGTGAAGTACCGGCCTGCAAAGCCTTTTTGTCTTGCATCATTGCTTCAATCGTGAAGGTTTCAACAGCCCCAGCAAATCTTTCGTTAGCAGTCTTTGCTCCTTTGATAACCGGCATAGCCATATAGTCTTCCGCAAATCTTGCATATACTTCGTGAATCAATTTAGATTCCTCAAGTGCTTCCTCACTTGTCGCATGTGCTGTATGGCCTTCCTGCCATAAAAACTCAGCTGTTCTCAAAAATGGCCTAGTTCTCATTTCCCACCGAACCACATTTGCCCATTGATTTATCAATAGAGGCAAATCACGATAACTTTGAATCCAATCTCTATAGGTATTCCAGATAATGGTCTCTGAAGTTGGCCTTACAATCAATTCTTCTTCCAATTTTGCACTTGGATCTACGACAACACCACTTCCATTTGGATTATTCATCAATCGGTGGTGTGTTACGACCGCACATTCCTTTGCAAAACCCTCAACATGGTCTGCTTCCTTCGAAAGAAAACTTTTAGGAATGAAGAGAGGGAAGTATGCATTTACATGACCCGTATCCTTGAACATTTTGTCCAATTGTGCCTTCATATTTTCCCAAATGGCGTATCCAGTAGGTTTTATAACCATACATCCTCTAACTGCCGAATTATCAGCCAGTTGTGCCTTTTTTACAATATCTAAATACCATTGGGAGTAGTCATCTTGACGATTGGTTATTTCCTTAGCCATTTTCTCTTTTTATTGTGAACTTATTCTGAGATTTTGCGTCTCAATACTGTAGATGTCTCTGAAAATCAATGTTTTAACCTTATTTAACTAAGTCTAGAGCAAGATTTAAGAGTGCATTAACAGCTTTCTACCCGCAAAACTAATAAATTGAGGGTGTATTAAATGATTAAAATGATTTCTGTTAATTCTAAATATAAGATTATGAAAACGCTCAAGTTAACAACGTTTTTGGCCATCATTCTCGGGTTTTCTACAGCATTGTCAGCACAGTTTGATGATTTGTACTACAATCCGGATGATGAATCTACTTATTATGAGACAGAACAAGGGACTGAGTACACTGAAGATTACGGCTACGATGACTATGGCTATGATGATGAGGTCTACTCTGATTTTGATTACTGGTCCGAATATGATGGATTTTATTCATCAAGAATAAGAAGATTTCACAGACCAATAGGTGGATTTGGATTCAATAGTGCATGTTATGCAGATCCATTTTATTACCATAATTATTCTTACACAAACTTTCACCGAAACCACTTTGCAGGTGGAAGATTCATTGTCGTAATCGATCGTTTTGGAAGAAGAACAAGAAGATGGGTGTCTGTACATTACAATCCATGGGGTAGTCCATGGAGTTACGGTGGTGCATACTATGCAGGTCATAGTCCTTGGGGCTACAACTCTTGGGGTTACAATTCTTGGAGAAGACCTTATTACGGTGGTTACTACGGAAGTGGCTGGAACAACAATTGTCCAGGAGGCTGGGGTGGAAACAACGGCTGGGGTGGAAATAACGGCTGGGGTGGAAACAACGCTTGGAGTGGCAATAACGGTTTTGGAAACGGAAACAGCGGCAATAATACCTCATGGGCTGGACATTATGGTCCAAGAACTGGAGGAAGCACTAGCAGTAGTTCGAAGGGAAGAACAAGCGGACCTAGATCTGTAGATAGTACTCCAAGAGGTGGTATAGTTAGCAAAGGAGGAAATAATAGTCCTTCTGCTGTAAATACTGGAAGACCTTCAACTGGATCTCCAAGTAGAACATTGCAAACTGAAAATGACCGTAATCGAGTAGTTACTTCTTCACCTAGACCTTCGACAGGTACAGGTACAACAAGAGGTGGCTTGACAAGAGATGGAGCTACACAAGCACCAACTACTTCACCAAGACCTTCAACTAGAGGAACTCAGACACAGACTCCTAGATCATCAGTTTTCAGAGGAGGTGAATCACAGTCATCTCAGAGAAGTACTCAGAAAGATACTAGAAGTGGGTCAAGCACAAGAGGATCATACAACAGCGGATCAACTAGA
>CALHKJ010000545.1 GCA_938033975.1 uncultured Saprospiraceae bacterium
CAAGGAGAGGGAAGTTACATTTGGAATGACTACAATGTTGACAGCATTCAGCAAGTAAATGAATTTGAAATAGCGCCATTTGGAGATCTTGGAAACTATGAACGATTTGTTGTTTTTAATAATGAATTTATAAGAACTGCAAAAACAGAAGTCAGGCAACTTATAGATATACGTCCTTCTAAATTTATTGGACCAGATAACAAGAATGCTCAGTGGTTGAAACTATTATTTTGGAGAAGTAGATATTATCTTTTAAAGAAAACCTCAGGAAGTGACAATAGGTTTTCTGACTCTTTCAATTTTAGCTTAGATGATATTGATATTGTAAGCTTCAGCAATAATATTGATCATACACTTTTTATTAATCAAGGCTCACCAATTTTCAATGGTGAATTAGGTTTTCGTAACAATCAGAATAGGTTGGTTTTAATAAGTGGATTTGAAGGTCGACAACGATCATCAAAATTTGCGAAAGGGAGATATAATATAAAAAAGAAGGTAGACATTTCCCTAGAGGGAGAACAAGGAAATAGGAAGAGTGTGGCAGAAAATTATGAAGCTAAAAACTTTGATATTAGCTTTTATGAAATCACTCCTGAATTGATTGTTCGATTAAATAAAAGTCTTAGGTGGTCTTTGGCTTATAGTTATTCCAAACAAAGTAATTTGACAGGACCAGAAATTGGGACAACCAGAGATTTTGGTGGAGAATTAACCTGGAGAAGGTTGCAAAAATCAAATCTAAACGCACGAATGAATTTTGTCATCAATGAGTTTGATGGAGACCGTGGTTCGCCCGTAGAATTAGAGATGTTACAGGGCTTGACAACCGGAAATAATTGGGTTTGGTCGATAAATTATACGCAGCGTATAAAGAAAAGTATCGATGCCAGTGTTAGCTATAATGGCAGGAAATCTGGCATTAATAGGACAGTTCATACCTTTTCAGCACAAATGAAGATTCTATTTTAGTCGAACGAGTCGCCACAAATACAATAATTCCCAGTATTTATTTATCCACAATTTTATCTTTGTAGAACACATTTAGTTTTATCCTTTAAAATTTTTATGCGAATGCGTTTTTCAATTAGCATGTTTTTATTGACTTTTTTAGCCACTTCAGTTTTTGGACAAACATATTGGCAAAAGGTCGATGAGTCAGAAATAGAAAATTACAGAATAGGTGAAAGGCATATTTTCCCAACGGAATATGGAAGCTTCACTTTGGATGTTGAGCTTATGAAGGAAGAATTTTCCAAATGCCCACAGCAAAAAATAGGTGGGGTAAGAAATAAAAGCAAAATTATTTCTATTCCATTTCCATCTGGTGAATTGGTAGAATTTGACATGCGGGAATCTTCAGTCATGGCGCCCAAACTAGCAGAAAAATATTCTAGCATAAAAAGTTATAAAGGAGTTTCTACAAATGGAAAGTATATCACTAGAATAAGTTTTAGTAATGCTGGATTACATGCAGCAATAAATACTGTGAAAGGAACAATATATATTGACCCAGTTTTTCCCGATCTTAAAAATCCAAGCTTATATCAATCTTATTACATAAGAAATCAGATTGTACCTGAAGGTCTTGATAGAGGATGTGGAACCGTTAGTCAACCGGTAGACAATTTTGATGGCTTGGATCAATCAATAGATTTGACACAAAGAAGTGCCACTGTTGACTTAAGAAAATTCAGATTTGCTTTGGCATGTACTGGTGAATATGCGCAAATTGTTGGAGGTACTGTTACAGATGTAATGGAGCAATTTAATATTGCGCTTAATCGAATCAACCAGGTATATGAATTAGACTGTTCTATGACCTTTGAGTTGATTGAAAATAATGATGAATTGATCTTTTTGGATGGTGCAACTGACCCTTATAACGAACCAGATATTGGAGGAGGTCTTTTACAACAAAACATCAATGCTCTAAATCAAAGAATTGGCGTTAACAATTTTGACATAGGCCACATATTTACAAGACGATGTTCTGATGGATTAGCAGGAGTGGCATTTGGAGGCAGTGCTTGCACTAATAATAAAGGAGCAGGTGTAAGTTGTGTAGGAGGATCGAATATAAGCAGTTTTGCGGCAGGAACAATGGCACATGAAATAGGCCATCAATTTAGTGGTGGACATACTTGGAATAATTGTCAAACTTCCATTGAACAACTTGCCCAAGGCTCAGCTTTCGAACCAGGTAGTGGTGTCACAATCTTATCATATTCTGGTTCTTGCGGGGACGACAATACTGGAATTAGTGAAGACTATTTCTCAGCTGGTTCAATCATAGAAATCACAAGACACGCAAGAGATTTTTCATCTTGTGGAGAAACAATACCAACCAATAATGAGGAACCTGTTATAGATCTTCCTTATGAAAATGGCTTTTACATTCCACAATCGACTCCATTTATTTTGGACGGATCGGCTACGGATATTAATGATGATGATCTATGGTATGCATGGGATCAATATAACTTGGGACCTGTTAGCCCACTTGGGCAGCCAACATTAAATGCTCCAAGTTTTGTTCCTCTATTGCCTGATGAAGAGACCATTAGATATTTTCCAAGATTGAATTGGGTTAGAGCAAACACAGGAGGTGATATTGAAGTTTTACCTACTTATGCAAGAGACCTAAATTTTCAATTTGTTGTGAGAGATAGGAATCCAGAAACCAGTGCTGTAGTCATGCAAGAAATTGAATTTCATGTTGCTTCAAACGCAGGACCATTCTTTGTTACACAACCAAACAATTCTGCTGCTCCTGTTACTGTTGGAGATGAAATCGAAGTGTTATGGGATGTTAGCAATACTGATGTTGAACCAGTAAATTGTCACAATGTAAATATCTTACTGTCAACAAATGATGGTCTAACATTTGATCGAGTTTTGGCAAGAAATACACCAAATGACGGGCAGCAGATGGTTACCATTCCAAATATTCAAACTTTTGATGCTCGTATTAAGGTTGAGGCTGCAGACAACATATTTTATGATATGTCAAACAGTTCATTTCTAATTGGTGCTCCTTCTGAACCAAGTTATATTTTTGATTTATCAAATGACTTCTTTGATGTATGTACTCCTGTTGCAGAAACAGTAGTGATACAATCAGCAGCTTTTCAAGGATTCAATAATCCGGTGGAGTTTGATATCGTATCTGGGTTGCCAGATGGAACTATTGCAAATTTCTCTGAAACTAATATTGCTCCAGATCAAGCGATCAACTTAAGTTTAGATATAACAGATGCAACTACAACAGGAGAATACGAAGTAGTCGTTAGGTCAATTAGTGGTACAGATACACTTTTAAGAACAATCTTTTTAAATGTAACCTCGACCTTATTTGACGATTTACAAATGACTTCTCCTGATAATGGAGCATCGGCAGTGAGTCAGCTTCCAACCTTTGAGTGGACGGATGCCAGAAATGCTACTAGATATATTTTTGAGTTAGCTACAAGTCCAGCTTTTGGTGAGTCAACAATCATGTATGATGACAATGTTGTTGGTAATTCAATTGTACCAACTGAGGCATTAGAAAAAAGTACTTTATACTATTGGAGAATTTCTCCATTTAATAAATGTGGGGATGGGGAAGCATTAAGATTAAATACATTTGCAACTGAGGCATTAAGCTGCAAAACATATATTTCTGAAGATCTACCAAAAAATATCACCTCTGGTCCACCCTCAGATG
>CALHKJ010000546.1 GCA_938033975.1 uncultured Saprospiraceae bacterium
GATGTGCCAGATGCTATCACTATGCTAAGGACTCTTTGGTTTGATAACACAGGAGTTACTCCTGTTACATTGGCTGATGGAAGTTCATTGATGACCTTAAATCTGCAATTGAATGATCCTGCCGATATTGGCTTGATTGGAATTGCTGGAACTGAAGACTTCTATATAGAGTTTATTAACAATGATTTAGTGCAAGTAGATGTGGTGCCGAATGGTGTTAATTGTTCCACATTGGCATTCAGCTCATTGGTTAATATTGATGATATTTTAATTAAGGATTTCGAAGTTTCACCTAATCCATTTAAGGACAAAGTCACTGTTGCAACTAGTGAAGTTTTGGACGGTTATTTTTCTGTCTACAGTGCTTCAGGAAAATTGATTTCACAGGGAATTGTTGCAAAAGGTAGTGAAGTTAATATTGATTTACCAAACTTAGTTTCAGGTGCTTATATTCTAAAATATGTTTCATCGGACAATTTATCGCAAGGGCAGATCAAAATTTTTAAATTTTAATAGTGCCATAATAGCAAAAAAAGGGCCTTGTATTAATCTACAAGGCCCTTTTTTATTGAGATAATCTGAGATTGCTTGCCTTTAAGCTCCAATTTAAAATTTTTTCTACATCATGCTGCAACGTTATGAGTAGCGGGCGAATATTATTATTGAAACTTGCGAGTAGTTTTAATTCGGGATAAAGCTTTAAAGAAAGTTTGTCCCGATTTTTTTTAAATACTAGTTGCTCAAACAATAGAAGTTTAGATAAGCTGTTATAAAAAAGGTCCAGAAAATGAATTCTGAACCTCTCTTGATTTATCGTTTGATTTGTTCTTAGCTATAATTTTATTAAGGAAAGATTCCCATTGTTAAATAGTCATTTGCTACCTTGTCTAATGATACTAAGAAAGCTGCAGTTCTCCAATCATTGACTGACTTTTTCCTTCTCAATACAGTTGCAATTTCATGGTAAGCATCTATCATTGTTTCTTCTAAACCTGACCTTACTAAATCGACTTCATCTGCACCTTTTGTCAAGACACTTCTTTCTTTTTTCGAAATTGATTTACCTGTCATTGCCTCAACTTTATTTACAAGTTGGGTATAAGCTCTTTCATCAAATCTTTTTTCCATTCTACCAAAACGGATATGGGAAAGATTTTTGAGCCATTCAAAGTATGATACAGTTACACCACCTGCATTGGCATACATATCAGGAAGAATTATAACCCCTTTCTTTAAGAGTATTTTTTCTGCTGCTGCGGTTACAGGTCCATTGGCAGCTTCCGCAATTATTTTTGCTTTTACAGATTTAGCATTATCCTTGTTAATTTGACTTTCAAGTGCTGCAGGAATCAAAACATCACAATCAATTTTGACCCAGTCCTTTCTTTCTTTCATCTTCTTAGTCCCAGGGAAACCAATGATTGTTCCTTTTGCTTTTCTGTATTTTATAAGCTTAGCAACATCAATTCCTTTTGGATCCATGATCGTTCCTTCAATTTCAGAAACAGCAATTACCTTCATGCCACCTTCACTAGAACATATGATTCCAGTATATGAACCAACATTTCCTAATCCTTGGATAACAATTGTTTTTCCTTCAGTACCAACTTCCTTACCAACCTTAGCCATTTCCTTTTCATCATTCAATAGCTCTCTGATTGCATAGTAGACTCCACGCCCAGTTGCTTCGGTTCTACCTTGAATACCATTTTGAGATGTTGGCTTACCAGTAACACAGGCAGCTGCATCCAACTCTCCGTTTCTTAGTTGAGTATAGGTATCTAAAATCCACGCCATTTCTCTACTGCCAGTTCCATAATCTGGAGCTGGTACATCAATCCCTGGACCTATAAAGTTCTTCCTTACCAATTCGACTGTATACCGTCTTGTGATTTTTTCAAGCTGTTCAGCAGTGTACTTTCTCGTACTTACTTTTACTCCTCCTTTTGCACCTCCAAATGGAACATTTACAATTGCACATTTGTAGGTCATTAAAGAGGCCAAAGCCATCACTTCTTCTTGATTTACCAAATGGCTAAATCTAATTCCTCCTTTGGTAGGTAGTCTGTGATGGGAATGCTGAACTCTGTATGCTTCAATTACTTCGTAGCTATTTCCAATTTTCACTGGAAATCTCATTTGGTAGACAGCATTACAAGCCTCTATTTGCGCTAGCAATCCTTTGGGATGCTTTGATAGAGTTGCTGCCTTTTGAAAATTAGTTTGTACACTCTGGTAAAAACTAGCTTGTTTGTGGCTCATTTGTTAAGAATTTTCTCGATTTTTTTAATCTTGGAATCAAGTCTGGCGAGGAATAATACAATTGCCAAAAAAAGGATACAGATCACTACGACAACTACATAGATTTTTCCAGTACTTCTCAGGAAATCTTGTCCAGAATCAGCAAAAATAAATTGAGGAATAAATAATAAAATAAGCAGAATGCCAGGTCTAATTTTTTCCAACATTTGTTCGTTGTTTATGAATAAGCAAATGTAATTTTTATACTTCATTTCGTATAATATAAAAGGATAATATTAAAGACACTATCCTTCAATTTCTCTTTCAAGTAAGATACTCTGTATCCTTTGGTATCTTATATAAACATTAGCCATCCAAGTCCCAAACAGACTTAAGCCAATGATAGCAGGATAAAAGACCATTCTTAAGGTATTATCTA
>CALHKJ010000547.1 GCA_938033975.1 uncultured Saprospiraceae bacterium
GCCAATCCAAGGATTAAACAGACTAATACGAGGATCATAAATCTCCAATCCCCTTCAATAAATTTTTCTTTTAGCATTTGGAACCCAAATCCTCCAGATGCATCGGCATCAGCTTGTGCTAGTAAGTCTGTTCCTCCAAATACTGCCAAAAGGCAAAAAAGAGAACAGAAAGCAATTAATTTTCGCATAGTTACTTTGGTTTTCACGTTTTTAAGATTTCAATAAAAGATTTTGAATGTAAACCTAAATTTAGAAATTATTGCAAAACATACACTAAGGCGAATTATATTTTTTATTTCTTGATATGTGCATAACTTCTATTGAGAAGATGCAGAATTTTACAGTATTGGTGTACTTATCAAATATAGCCTCAATTAGATTGCTTGTTCAAATTTCAAAATCAACAGGAAGGCATATGATTATCAACCATTTATAAATAATATTTGACTAAATGTAAACTCTTTAACTAGCTTTACGTAATTGTGGAAAAAGATTTATCCTATTTGACATAAGCCAATTTATTTTTGAATCGTTCTAAAAAATATTTTGAAAAATTATCAAAAAATGAGAATCACGCTCATATTGACTCTATGCACGCTATTTTTTATGAACTGCAGGAATGAATGCGAAAATGACAATGTAAAGTTAGGAGATGTGAGTTTAGCGGACGAAACTTCACAATTTCTAGAATATTACTCAGATCGCAGCACCATTATTTACGAAAACACTTTCGGCAATACAAGACAACATGATATAAGCCTTTCGGATAGTCTTCATTCGCAATTATGTGTTACAGTATTATGTAGACCTGACTTTGAAGTTGGCGGATTAAATGGATGTGAATTTTATGATGCTGACTTTCGTCAATTTACTCTAAGTCATGATGACTTAATCCTAGAACTCAAGGCTGGTGTTGAAATGTATATTCCAGAGACAGAATTATTTTATGATTATATAGATATAAGCCTTTCGGCAAATGTTGATACTTTTTCGGCAGGACTTATAACTCATTCAAGTTTTACCAGTCCTACGATATTAGATACAGCTGCAACCATTCAAACTGCAAAAATGATATTTATGCAAAATGATACTTTAGGGGGCTTTGAAAATGTATGGGTCTATCAACTTGAAAATGATAGTATTGACACATACTTTATATTGGAGCAATCAAGGGGTATTGTGCAATATAAATATGATGATGAAATATGGACTTTAGTTGATTAAATTGATAAAAGCTATTTTTAAATTCTAATATATAAATGAGAACTTTACAGCATGTTTAGATTTGAGGAACAATTTTATCTATATCTCATCATAATAGCTCCAATTATACTTGCTCTATTTTACTTCCTTGTTGCTTGGAAAAAAAATAGATTAGAAAAATTTGGAGACTCAGATGTTGTTCAACGTCTTATGCCAGAATGGTCAGTTAAGAAAGAATGGATTAAAACTGGATTATTCTCTTTCTCAATTCTGTTGATGTTTGTTGCTTTGGCAAATCCTCAATGGGGAACCAGAAAACAAAAAGTAAAAGCAAAGAGTTCTGATATTGTCATTGCTTTAGATATTTCTCAGAGTATGCTTGCCACTGATATTTCTCCTAACCGCATGGAGAAGGCAAAAAGATTTACCTCACAACTTATAAAGAACCTTAAAGGTGAAAGACTTGGTCTGATCTTTTTTGCAGGTAGTGCCTATCTACAAATGCCTCTGACTTCAGATTATGCAGCCACTGAACTATTTATCAAAAGTGCTAACCCCAAGCAGGCTGGTACTCAAGGTACTGTTATAGCTGATGCCATAAACTTATCTAGAAATATATTTTCAAACGAAAGCCCTTACCAAAAAGCACTTGTACTTATAACTGATGGTGAAAACCACGAATCAGCCGCAATTGATGCTGCTAGAGAGGCTGCAAAAGATGGCACTTATGTCTTTTGTATCGGAGTTGGATCACAAGAGGGTTCTGCAGTTCCAATTTTACAAAATGGTAGAGAGGTTTACAAAAAAGATAAAGACGGCAATCCTGTTTTAAGTAGACTAAATATTCCATTGTTGCAAGATATAGCAGAAGCCGCCAACGGAAAGTTTTATTTGTTAGATGATGGTTTTAGCCTGACCAAAAAAATAGTCAACGACCTATCCAAAATTGAAAAGCAAGAAGTAGAACAAAGATCGTTTACGGATTACAATAGCTATTTTCAATATTTTTTAGCATTTGCATTTATAGCCTTACTTTTGGAATACTTTATCTCAAACAAAAAAGGAAATAACTTCAACTTCAAAAATCTATTTAAGCTATGATTAAAATGAAGCAATTAATAGGCTTTGCAATTGGAGTTTTCATTCTTGTGCCGAATTTACTTGGACAAACTGCCAACAAAAGTTTAGCAAAAGCTGATCGATTCTATGAAGCTGGAGAGTTTCTTTTAGCTGAAGAAAATTATAGAAAAGCAAGAGAGTTTGATAGAGATATAAAGTCGACCTTCAATCTGGGAAATGCAGTTTATAAACAAGAAAGATATCAAGAAGCTATTGATCATTATAGCTCAGCTACCCAACTGGCACCTGATAACACTAAGCGCTCAGATGCCTATTTCAACTTAGGAAATGCTTATTTTAAAAGTGCTGAAGAACAACAATCAGTTGAAAGTATTCAACAAGCGATCGATTCTTATAAAGAAGCAATTCAATTAAATCCTTCAAATCAAGAAGCAAAATACAATCTTCTTATTGCCAAAAAGGTGTTGCGGGATGCTCAACAACAAGAGCAGCAGCAACAGCAAAGTCAGGACCAAAATCAAGAAGACCAAGAGAATCAAGAAAATCAGGAGCAACAGGAGCAGCAGCAAAATCAAGATCAGGAAAACGAAGGTGATCAAGAACAAGAAAATCAGGAACAAGAGCAGCAAGAGCAACAAGATTCTACCGATCAAGACATTCAAGAAAATGCTGCCTTTGATACAAGCAGATTAGACAAACAAACACTTGATAGTTTGGATGCAATGAAGCTCCTTCAAGTTATTGAAAACGAAGAAAAGAAGGTGCAAGAAAAACTGAAGAAATTCAACTCAAATAGAAAAAAGCCAGACAAAGATTGGTAGTCAAACATTAGCATCGACTATTTTGTGTAGAATATTGACAAATAAGTGTTAATACTCATTAATCTTCGGTATTTAAGTTCTTAGGATGAACTATAATTTTACTTCCTTTGTATTACAATTCATCCTATCTAGATTCTAATTCTACTATTGCATAATCGAAAAAATAATTATGCTGTAGAATGCACCAAAATTACCAATCAATTATTTTAAAGAATTGACATGAAAATTCTTATGGTATGCTTAGGCAATATTTGCAGGTCCCCAATCGCACAAGGAGTCATGGAAAATATTGTCAAAAACGAAAACTTGGACTGGATAATTGATTCTGCAGGTACAAGTTCATTTCATGCTGGAGAAGGTCCTGATCCCCGAAGTGTAGATATTGCAAAACAAAATAATATCGATATTTCAAGTCAAAGATCTAGAGAAATAACCAAACAAGATCTTTCTGATTTTGACTACATTTTCGCAATGGACAAATCAAATTATAAGGATATTGAAAAAATGTGTGACCCCAGTCAAAAGTCAAAATTGAAATTATTTTTGAAGTTCGGTGAATTAGAAAATACAGATGAAGTTCCGGACCCTTACTACACCCTTGGATTTGATCATGTTTTTGAGTTGATTAATACCGCTTGCAAAAACATTCACAAAAAATTATCTTAAGCTTTTCCTATACTCAGCAGCATTTCTATTATGCCACTTTTTAAATGCCTTTTCAAATGCTGAACGTTCTGAGTAACCCAACAACAAACACACTTCGTCTATAGTTATTGTAAAGTCCTGAAGATATTGCAATGAAAGTTCCTTTCGTATTTTCTCCTTAATCTCTCGAAAACTATTTTCCTCTTCTTTTAGATTTCTTTGTAGTGACCTTACTGATAAATTTAATTTTGATGCAATCTCATCAATTGAAAATTTTATATCCTTATACAAATAATATTTAATATTGCCTACAAGAGATTTCTCATCTTCTTGACTTAAATAATTTTTTATTCTGCTAAAAACATATTGCTCCTCACTTATAAATTTGACGTGGTCAAACTGCACTATCCCAGATAAGGAATGACTTAGAATAAAACCATTCTGAGTAGCTGACTCTAATGGACTTGATTCAAATATGATAGAAAATATCTTACAAAGGAATCCTTTTAAAATACTTTGAATGGGTTTCACGTATTCATGGTAATCCAAAAACAAAATCTTATTCAATTCTACGCACAGAGTTATTTTGTTATCCAATTCTTTCAATCTTAGACTAAAAAGGTTGGTTTCTTTCTTCCAATCAATCATAACTCTAGCTCTTGGATTGATATATGAACTGACAATAATGTGTAGCTCATGCATATGGTAACCTATCGAGTAAAATTGCTCTGCAGACCTATTCGCCATTTGGCATATTTTAATGAGCTTAACTAAATTTCTGATTTCAAACTTTTTAGTTACATCATTCTGATTCATCCCAATATCTTCTTTGTACCTCTCGATGGTATTCGGAAAATTATCTACCAAAATAGTAGCTCTAGCATTATCTAGGATAAATCGAAGGATCCTATTCGATATGAATAACTCTTTATTATCAAAGTCTAATATCTTTTTTTCGTTACTCATTTAAAAAAATATATATGTAAGGCGCTGTTAATCATTTTATGATAAATATAGATTTTTTTATATGCAAAAATTCAGAATATTTTTATTCTAAGCCCTAGGGGTAGTGGCGTTTTTTCCTGTCTATTAAACAAAGGGTGTTGAAAATTATTCAAAAAAAATTACCCGCTCAGAAGTGAGCGGGTTTTTTTATTTATAGCTTTTAATTTCTAAGTAATCCAAAGACGAGTTCCTGCAAGAGTTCTCCTTGCGGAGTCGACACACTTCCTACTCCTTTGCTCTTCAAGTCTGTTTCTTTCAGAATTTTGAATGCATTTCTTAATTGGTTGCCGCTGTAGTTTCTTGCTGCAGAACTATACTGTTGTACAAAGTAAGGCGACACTCCTAAAAGAGAAGCTAAGTCTCCCCCCCTTGTATTCGGGTTTGCTTTTGCAATAGCAATCTTTTGGTAAAAACCAATTAGCGAACCTAGAATAGGAACAATATTGACCTTCTTTGAATTTTCACCAAAGTAATTGGCAATTCGATAACAAGCGAGTGAATCTTTTTTACCTAGTGCATTTTGAAATTCAAAAACATTAAATTCCTTACTAATCCCAATTTGCTCATGTACATCATCTTTTGTGACAGTACTACCCTGTTCTTTTGAGATAGACAATTTATTAATCTCATTCATTACCTTGGAAAGATCATTTCCAAGATAGGTCCCCATCATATCTGCTGCATGAGGCTCTATATTGATACCTTTGCTACTTAGTTGCTTTGTTATAAAAGCAGGAATTTTGTTATCATAGACTTTCTTAGATTCAAATGCTGTCGAGTTTGACAAAGCAGTCTTCCATATCTTTTTCCGTTTATCTAATTTTTTATGTTTGTGTGCAAGAACTAAAACAGTTTGTTCGGCAGGTTTTTCAAAATATACTGCCAAACCATTTATGTCTTTCATTTCTTGCAACTCTTTAACGATAACAACCCGCCTACTTGCCATCATTGGAAATTGATATGCATTGTCTAAAATGTTCTGATATCCAATTTCCTTTCCATACAATACTATCTGATTGAATGCCTTTTCACCTTCATCCAGTATATGCCTTTCGGCAAATGCTACCAAATCATCAATAAAGTATTCCTCTTCCCCATGAAAGAGATATACAGGATCAAATTTGCCCTTTTTCCAATCAGATAATATACTACTATGAGTTACTGCCACTAGCTAAAGCTGTTTTCTGATGTCCAACCCTGAACTCCTCTGAATATATTTTGAATTTTCACTAAGTCTGCCTCCGAATCTTCCGTGGGATAAATGAGATCCAACCAAGTAAATTCTTTCTTCCCAAAATCAAAGACAATTGGGAGTATTGGTAATTTTGCTCCCTTGGCAATATAGTAAAATCCAGTTTTGAATTTTTCCACCTTCTTTCTTGTCCCTTCAGGAGCAAACAATATGGTCAATGATTCTTTTTCTTGGAATAACTGAATCACTGAATCTACAAAATTATTGCTTTTGCTTCTGTCCACTGGGACACCTCCCCATCTTTTCATAAACCAACCCAATGGTGGTTTAAAAAGTGATGCCTTACCAACGTACTTAACATCAATCTTGCAATAGGCTCGAATCAATAGACCAAAAGGAAAATCCCAATAGGATGTGTGTGGTGCGGCAATTACTACAAGCTTCTTCAAGTCCCTTGGATATTCTCCTTTCACCTTATATCCGAGTATTCGTAGAATAAACCCACTAAGTCTTGATCTCATGTTGCTAATTTAGATGCAAAAATGCAAATAAATCACTATACTCATTAAACTTTTGCATTCTGCCTAGGTCAAAGAAATGAATAATGCATAAAGAGGATTCTGAAATACTGCAATTGTTAAGAAATTCAAGTCAGTTTGAACTGGGATTTAGTGCTTTGGTAAACAAATACAAAGAGCCATTGTATTGGCATATTAGAAGAATGGTATTGATCCATCAAGATGCTGATGATGTATTACAAAATGTCTTTATAAAAGTATACAAAGCAATAGGCAGATTTAGAGAAGAAGCAAAACTATATACATGGCTTTATCGTATTGCAACTAATGAATCACTTAGTTTCCTAAGAAAAAAGAAACACAGTTTTTCTAATATTGAATTATTGACAGAAAAGCTTACAGAAGACCCTTATTTTAGTGGAGACAGTATTCAATTGGCGCTCAAAGAAGCAATTGAGACACTGCCACCAAAACAGAAGCAAGTTTTCATTATGAGATATTATGATGAGATCGCATACAAGGATATGGCAGATATTTTAGAAAGCAGCATAGGAAGTCTAAAAGCATCTTACCATCATGCCTCTAAAAAGATTGAAGAATATTTAAAAACAACGGATGTCAAAGTTTAATAAGAAAAATAATGAAGAGGTCCCTAAGGATTACTTTGTAAAGTTTGGCGAAAAAATCCTGAATCAAACAATCGAAGAAGAATTATTTGAAGCCTCCGAGTTTCCAATACTTAACTCTATTGAAAAATCTCAAGATTTCTCAATTCCCGAAGCCTATTTTTCAAACTTTAAGAACAAGAAGCCATTACAGAGAAATAATAGTTTTTCACTATTTAGAACACTATCTATTGCTGCCTCACTTTTAATACTCGTGGCCATATTTACGGTAAGTAAAAATCAAGCAATAAATTCTGATAATGAAAATTTATCATCAATTAATAAGCTTGAATTGTTAACTGAGGATATAGAAAGCATAGAAATAAATGAACTTGCTGAATTGCATGGATTAATTGATCCAGAATCAAGTGACGAATTAATTTTTCAAGAACTTGATCATGATAAAATTTTAAATTATTTACTAGAAGAATCGGATGCTTATGATTTGGCATCGATCTACTAAAATTCAAAAGAATGAGATTAATATTTGTAACAATTATAACTTTTGCATGCCTTTTATCTTTTGGTCAAAGTAATCATGACACTAAAAATTCTGAAACACATACACATCAGCACATACCTAATGAACAAGTTGAGTCATTGCGCATTGCCTTCCTTACAAATAAGCTTGATCTCAGTCCTGGCGAAGCTCAACTCTTTTGGCCCGTATATAATGAGTATTTGGACAAAAAAAGAGAACTAAAATCCAAGAGAAGTCATCGTGCAGAATTAGCAGATCTTGATAACGATCAAGCTAATCAATTACTTGATACATACTTAGAAACCAAGCAAAAAGAAATTGATTTGGACAAAGCTTATGTAGAAAAATTTAAAGAAGTCCTTCCGTCCAAAAAAGTAATAATGGTTTTTGTACTAGAAAGAAGATTCAAAGAAGAAATCCTTAAGGATGTCAAGAGAAGACTAAATGCAAGTAATAATTGATAAGAATCTATTTCAACAACTCAAAAAAGAACCGATCTTACCATCTTTAGTCTACCCTTATTTTGGTAAATCTAAACAAGATATTTTTATAATGTAATACCCAAACACATTACATTTATTAAGAGTTTATCTATTTACAATATATGTTAGTTAGTGATTCATAAAGAATTAGTAATTTAATTAAAATAGATACTTATCCTTCCTCCAATTTCTGCCAAAAAAAGAGCCCTACTTTAGGCTTATATTTCATTTAAGAAAATATGAAAAAAAGATTAGCAGAAATCTTGTTTGAAATCTATAATGTTATATTTACGTCAAGTTAAATCCCAAGTTTAACAACAAAACTCAATGGACCAAAAATTAACACGTAATCTGGAGATAATTAATTTAGTGTCTGATTTTGAAGAAATGTGCTCAACTGGAGAGAGTATGTTTTTAACTGAAAAATCATTTGTAGACATAATCAATTATTATCAAGAGGAAAATCAACTTGATCGCGCGTTGAATGTTTGCAATCTTGCAATTGCTCAATTCAATTATCGTGTCGAATTCTATATAACCAAAGCAAAGGTTCTAAGCAAGCTTAATAGACCTACAGAATGTCTTGACATTTTGGACATCGCAGAAAGTATTGCTCCTTACGAATTGGAAATTAAATTGATAAGAATCAAAATTTATGCTTATTCAGGATCTTCTGATGAAGCCCAAGAAATTCTTGACAAATTAAAAAGCCATGTTGTAGGAAGTGACAAAGCAGAAGTTCTAATTTGCGAATCTTACATTCATGAAGTTAACCAAGACTTCAATGCAATGTATGAGGTTCTTAAAAAGGCAATTGTTTGTGATCCTCAAAACAGTGAAGCATTAGATCGCTTTTGGTTCTCTATAGAATTCTCCAAAAACTACTATGGTGCGATATCTTTTTTAAATAAGATTATCAATAGAACACCATACTCTTTTATGGCATGGTATAATTTAGGTGAAGCTTATTCATGTGTTGGTGAATACAACAAAGCCATTACTGCTTTAGAATATGCTTTTATAATCAGACCCGAATTTCAAATTGCATATTACGAATGCGCAGAACTTTGTCTGCAAACAAAAAAATATGCAAAGGCATTAAGTATTTATAAAGAAGCTGTTGCTTTGTTTGGTGTTGATGAAGATGTATTTATTAATATGGCAGATTGCCATAAAGCTTTAGGTAACTTATCTGCAGCTAAATACAATCTTTACAAAGCACTCAAGTATGACCCATACAACGATGAAATATACTTCAAATTAGGTAACTGTTATGCTTCTGAAAAAAACTGGAACAATGCAATTAAGTCTTATCATAAGGCTATAGCTATAGAAGACAATACAGAAGATTACTTTTTACAACTAGCTGAAGCTTATTACACTTTAGGTAGTTTTGAAAAGGCTGACTTCTTCTACAGAAAAGCAACTACCATTGCACCAGAAGAAAGTTACTACTGGTCAAAATACGCATCTTTTTTAATCAAAACAGGTGAGAGAAAATTAGCTCTGCAACTTTTAGAAAAAGCTGAAGACTTTACTTTCGGAGCAAATATTCTTTACTGCAAATCTGCAGCACTTATTTTGTCAAAAAACAACAAGCAAGGACTTGATGTTTTGAAAGAAGCACTTCAAGAAGATCATAGTGATCATCAGTTATTATTCAATATTGAACCAGAACTAGCACTGGACAAACAAATAACTGCGATGATCAATTACTATAAACCAGAAATAGGCCAATAGCTGAACAATTGGCATTACTCAATCCAACTCAAATTAGCAGCCCCCTAAACAGTGGCTGCTTTTTTTATATCTTATATTGTTATTTATCTCTTAATTGTCTGTGATTCAGCAGATTAATTGTGACTAATACACCTAGTTGTCCAAGCAAATTTTTATTTTACATTGAATTAAAAACTAAAACCAATCTTCTATGTCAGAATTTAAATTTGGTGGCTCTGAAGTGAATCAGAAAACCATATTGGGGCACCCTTCAGGACTTTTCGTCCTATTTTTTACAGAAATGTGGGAGCGATTTTCATATTATGGAATGCGTGTACTCTTTGTGGTGTTCTTGGTCAAAGTTGCTTTTGGTGATGGTGCTTGGGCACGAGCAGATGCACTTGCACTATATGGTATCTATACGGGCTTTGTTTATTTCACACCTATGTTAGGTGGTATATTAGCAGACAAATTTTTAGGTTATCGGAAAGCCGTCATGATAGGGGCTCTGATAATGACTCTTGGTCATGCCAGTATGGCCCTTGAAACAGAAATTTCATTCTACGCAGGATTATTGATGCTAATCATTGGTAATGGTTTTTTCAAACCGAATATTTCATCAATTGTAGGTAATATATATGATAAGGTTCCAGAGCTCAAAGATGGCGCATACACCATTTTTTACATGGGTATCAATGCAGGTGCCTTCCTAGGAATATTACTTTGTAGTTACTATGGTGAGCAATGGAGCTATAGTTATGGATTTGGTTTAGCTGGTATCTTCATGTTTTTAGGAATGATGCAATTTTATTTTGCACAAGATATATTTGGTGACATTGGTTTGGCACCAAAAGCTTTAGCTGAAAAAGCTAAGGAAAAAGTTGTTGACTCTACGGTCAAGGCAAAAGAGGTAATTTCTGGATCAGCTAGTAACGTAGGAAAGTGGGCAATTATTGGAACTATTATATCTATTGTCTTTTTTCTTTTACTTCATTTTTCTCTTGACCCTCAAGCTAATTTCCTCCAAACTTTTACTAAAAAGTTTATGCCTCCAATCATTATGGGTGCTGTAATAGGTTTCGTTGGATGGATTGTTACTGACCCAACTTTGACAAAAATTGAAAGAGATAGAGTATGGGTTATTATTATACTTAGTTTCTTTATCGTATTCTTTTGGTGGGCTTTCGAGCAAGCAGGAGGTTCTATGACTGTATTTGCATTGGACTATACCGAAAGGGATTTAACAGGAAATGGAGCTGGAATTTTTAAAGTAATTAATACTATAATATCGATAGTACCAATGGTCGTCTTGACTTATGTTCTATGGAAATTATTTTCAGTTACATTTAGTCATTACTCTTTATCAAATGTTTTCCTTGGAGTAGGATTTTTAGGTGTTTGGGTTCTCATAGCAATAATGCTAAAAGAACAATATTCTGACGAGGCAACAGAGGTACCTGCTGGTTGGTTTCAAGTATTTAATAGTTTATTCATAATTTGTTTAGCACCCCTATTTAGTAAACTGTGGGAAAAAAATATATCATTCTTAAAAAGTGGTCCCGTTAAGTTCGCATTAGGACTTACTCTTTTAGGATTAGGTTTTGCTATTCTTGCTTTTGGAGCAATGGGTATTGATACTTCAGAAGGAGCAACGGTTGTTAAAGTAAGCATGATCTGGTTGATTGTTGCATACTTGTTCCACACTCTTGGAGAGCTTTGTATTTCACCCGTTGGTTTAAGTTATGTTAGTAAACTTGCACCTGCAAGACTAGTTGGATTAATGTTTGGAGTTTTCTTTGTATCTAACTTCATTGCCAACTTCGCTGCAGGACTTACTGGTAGTTATATTGAACCTATTGCAGAGCAGATAGGCCTAAGTGGATTCTTCTTGATATTCGCGGCAGTACCTATTTCAGCAGCCATCTTGATTTTTATAATCAAAGGATGGATGGCAAAAATGATGCACGGTATAGACTAATAAAGACCAATATGTCTTCTTTACTATAGAAAACCCACTGCATTTGCAGTGGGTTTTCTATATGTTTGTATTTCAATCTGATTTTAAAGGCAATTAATTGATGAAAAATATACTAATACTACTATTTAGTGTTATTTCATTTAGCATGTTTTCTCAGGCTAAATTGAACATGGAAACACTTGGTGATTTTGACAATACCATTGATGAGTGGAGTGATATTTGGGGTTACACAGATGAGGAAGGTAATGAGTACGCTATCTCTGGAACTCAAGACTCCATATATATCATCGACGTTACAGATTGTTCCAAGCCTCAAGTAATATACCAACATAACGGTAATACTCCTATCTGGAGAGATTTCAAAGTATATCAAGATTATGCCTATTCTGTCTGTGATGGATCAAGTTGTTCTGAAGGTCTCAAGATATTTGACCTTTCAGGCTTACCAAGCTCAGGAGTTGTATACGCTGGTTCAAAAGTAACTTGGTTTACTAGAGCACATAATATTTTTATTGACGAAGAACATGGACGTCTATATGCTTGTGATGTGTACAAAAACGGTGTGAAATCAGATCTTGTTATTTTAGATATTGCCCTAGACCCAACTAATCCAACCCTACTATACCAAGGACCATTAGATGGAGGCTATCTTCATGATCTCAATGTAAAAAATAATATCATTTATGGTTCATACTATTCTGGTGACGCATTAAGAGTGTATGACGCAACGGACCCTTCCAATATTTTCCTTATTGAAGAACTAGAAGGAATGGATGGTGCTCATGCAAGTTGGAATGATGATGAAGAACAATGGGCATATCTTATTGAAGAAAAAGCAAATCACACTATCAATGTTATTGATCTATCAAATTTAGATGACCCTAATAATGATATCGAAATTGTAAATCAAATATGGGATCCACTCGAATCAGATAATGGCTTAATAGCTCACAATCTATTTGTCGTCAATGATTTCCTTTATATGTCTCATTATGAAGACGGAGTAAAAGTATATGACATAAAAGATAGAGCAAACCCTGTAATCGCTGGTTATAATGACATATATGAACAAAATGGTGATTCCTACTCTGGATTCAATGGAACTTGGGGTGTATACCCCTTTTTTAATTCTGGTTGTATTGTCGCATCTGATGACCTCAATGGTATCGTAACCATGCAATTAGATTGGACCATTTCTGATACCTGTACTCCAGTAGTTAAAATTAATAAATCTGAACCAGGAGGTACTTACTCTGCATCAAATTACCTAAGCTCAGATTCTCCAACAGATCAAAATTCTCCAACAGTCTATCAGGCTGTTCATTGTATCGAGCTACTGCCTGGATTTGAAACACATAAGGGTCAAGAATTTGATGCAAAAATTGATGAATGTTTACCCAATAACTAAGCTCTAGATTTAATAAGATAAGGAAGCAAGGCCAGAAAAAACAGGAAAAACATAATTCCATATACTGCGGCAATGTACCAAGGCCAAGGACCTAAATAATCAAGTAGTGAGGCAACCTTTGGTTTTTCTGATAAGTAATTATAATTTGCCTTGAGCACAAAATTGACTCCTGCAGAAAAGACTGTAAATAAAATGGTAGCAACTACAGCATTTTTATAATCACGCCAGTTGATTTTAAATTTATAAACAAAGACTCCATAGATCATCGTGACTACCAACATCAAATGATAGATCCAATATAGATTATACTCTCTATGGCCTGGGCCCTCAATTAAATCCGGAGTTAAAATCGCATTAAGCGTTCCCGCCATTACCCAGAAATACAATATACCTAACCACAGGCGATTGCGTGTATAAAAAACAAAGGGTAAAATCAATGCCATAAATCGACATAGAAAAAATGGTAAATCTAGTTTTGGATCAAAATTATTGCTAGAAGCTTGATACCACATCCTCCAACAAACGCAAATGAATGGCACAAAGGCCAAACTGGTTCCTACTAAAGTTTTAAGCTTTTCTGGTAAATATTTATTAGCAACAAAAATAGCAAGGAACCCTACACAAAAAGCCAATAAAATAGGAAGAAAGTGGTCCATAGTATAGGCCACAAAAAGAGAATCGGAATCTGAGAAAAGGGGTATCATTACTATTTGGTAGACTTTTGCAGTTAACTTTTATATTTTAGCAATCCTTAAAATACACTACTAATGAAAATAATAAGAATTTCGATCACAATAGTTCTTATCTCTTTTACGAATTTGATATTCGCTGGAGATGGTATGTGGCTACCCTTATTGCTAAAAGCCTTAAACGAAGGTGAAATGCAATCCATGGGAATGAAGCTTACAGCTGAAGATATTTATAGCGTTAATGAAGGAAGTCTGAAAGATGCGATTGTACACTTTGGAGGCTTTTGCACTTCGGAAGTGATTTCTGATCAAGGTTTGTTGCTGACAAATCACCATTGTGGCTACAGCCAAATTCAATCACATTCTACCGTAGAGAATAATTTATTAAAGGAAGGATATTGGGCGCAATCTACAGAAGAAGAGCTTGCAAACCCTGGTTTGTTTGCACGATTTATTACCCGCATTGATGATGTAACAGATAAGATGCTTGAAGGAATAGAAAAGGGAATGGATGAAAAGGAAAGACAATCAGTCATTGATAAAAATATTGCTAGCTACACTGAAGGCATTAGATTAGAAAAATTCCATGATATCATCATCAGACCTTTCTATCATGGCAATCAATATTTTGCCTTTCGTACTGTAACTTACAATGATGTCAGATTGGTAGGTACACCACCAGAATCGATTGGAAAATTTGGAGCAGATACAGACAATTGGGTGTGGCCAAGACACACAGGAGACTTTGCTTTATTTAGAATCTATGCAGGACCAAACAACGAACCTGCTGAGTATTCTGAAAATAACAAACCATATAACCCAAAACACTTTTTGCCGATCTC